>CAYYBZ010000014.1:14496-15172 GCA_964470285.1 uncultured Oligoflexia bacterium | reverse complement strand
GATGTCGTCCTGCTGGCCATCGGTGAGGACGCATATCAGTCTGGAGAAGGGCAAGCACAAACAGCTTCTTTCCGAAAAAGAACTGAAAGTGCTTCTCGGTGTCAGCTCTAAAGAGGGACCCAGGCAGTTCAAAAACGCAAAAAGCATGAAAGTTCTTCTTGATCTTCTGCTGGAAAAAAATCTTATTGATGAAAAAGATAAAAAGCTCATTGAAGAGGATTGATGACAAATACTCCTAAGCCTTCCGGATTAAATAACATTCTTTCAGTTGAGGATTTAAAGGCATATTTTCATCTTGAAGAGGGTATTCTCAAAGCAGTTGACGGTATAAGCTTTGATGTGGAAACGGGAAAAACTCTGGCCATAGTCGGAGAATCAGGTTCCGGAAAATCGGTTACAGCGCTTTCAATAATCAGATTACTTCAGAGTCCTCCTGGAAAAATAGAAAGCGGCAAAATTGTATTTAAGGGTACGGATTTACTGAAGTTGAGTGAAAAAAATATGCGCAAATACCGAGGTTCTGAAATAGCCATGGTTTTTCAGGAACCTATGACTTCTTTAAATCCGGTCTTTACAATCGGATCTCAAATTTCTGAAGTTTTCAAGATTCATCATGATTTGTCTGCAAGACAGGCAAGAGGTAAATCTATTGAAGCCCTGGGGATGGTCGGTATTC
>CAYYBZ010000014.1:0-14486 GCA_964470285.1 uncultured Oligoflexia bacterium | reverse complement strand
CCTCAGGCTGAAGAAAGAATCAGGGATTATCCTCATCAGCTTTCCGGAGGTATGAGGCAAAGAGTTTTAATAGCTATGGCTTTGGCATGTTCCCCTAGTCTTTTAATAGCAGATGAGCCTACTACGGCCCTGGACGTAACCATACAGGCCCAGATTCTGGATCTTTTGTCAGATTTGAAAGAAAAGCTCTCAATGACCGTACTTTTGATAACTCATGATCTGGGCATTGTCGCCCAAAACACAGATGATGTTATTGTACTTTATGCAGGGAAGGTAATGGAAAACTGTTCCACCGTTGAGCTTTTTGAAAAGCCAAAACATCCTTACACAAAAGCGCTTCAGAAATCTCTTCTGTATAATGTTGATGCGGAAAAACTAAAAAACGGAAGAATACCGGCCATAGCCGGTACCGTTCCCGATATGATGAATGTAAAAAACGAATGCAGATTTGCAGACCGTTGCGAGCTGGCAGACGATAGGTGCAGAGAAAGAGAACCGGATTTGCGGGAGATAGAAAAGGATCACTTTGTAAGGTGTATTAAGGCTTAGAGTTATGGAAGAGCTTTTAAGAATAAAGAATATTTACAAGCACTTTCCGGTAAAGGGCGGACTTTTTTCCAAAGAGGTTGCTAAAGTCCATGCCGTTACCGATGTTTCCTTTGAACTTGACAGGGGCAAAACCTTCGGGCTTGTAGGTGAATCCGGTTGCGGAAAATCGACTTTGGGAAGATGCATACTCAGGCTCATTGAACCGGACAGCGGTGAAATAATCTTTAACGGAGACAACATTCTGTCTTTTGACAGGGATCGGATGCGAAGGCACAGAAAGCATATGCAGATTATTTTTCAGGACCCTTACTCATCGTTGAATCCACGAATGAAAATCGGAAAGATTATCGCGGAACCGCTGGAAATTCACAAAGTTGCCAGCGGTAAAGAAAAAGAAGATTGCGTTAATGAACTTTTGAAAGTTGTCGGCCTTACGCCGGATATGAAGTCAAAATATCCCCATGAATTTTCAGGCGGTCAGAGGCAGCGCATCGGTATAGCCAGGGCAATAGCCTTAAATCCTTCATTCATAGTAGCTGATGAGCCGGTTTCTTCGCTGGATGTTTCGGTTCAGGCCCAGATTATAAATCTTTTGATGGATATTCAGGATAAATATTCTTTGTCATATCTTTTCATATCCCATGATCTTAACGTAGTTGAGCATATTTCAGACAGGACAATGGTTATGTACCTGGGAAAAATAATGGAGATAATTGACTCAAAAGGAGTTAAGAAAAATGTAATTCACCCTTACTCAAAGGCATTGGTTTCAGCAATCCCTGTCCCGGACCCTAAAACAAAGACGTCAAAGATTATTCTGAAAGGTGATGTGCCCAATCCGATGAACCCGCCTGAGGGGTGTGTATTCCATACGCGATGCCCTATAGCCGAAGAAAAATGTAAAAAAGAAGTACCTCTACTTGAGCAGAAAAACAGCGGTCATTTTGCGGCCTGCCACCTAATATAAAAGGGATAATATCTATTTTGATGCAAATTGACATATGTCCTGCCAGTTAATATACTTATTCACTGTAAACAAAAGGAGGGGATTTTAAGCTAAACTTGTCCCGCCTTTTGCCAAGGATTCAAAAATAAAGACTATGGCAAACAATTCAAAAAAGATTGAAAAGCAAAGAGATCTTAAGAAAGAAACTCTGGCAATAATAATCCTTGCATTAGCAGTTTTTCTCTGTCTTGCCCTTTTCAGCTATTCCCCGAATGATCCGTCGTTTAATACGGTTCATATAGAGGGCGCTGAAATAAATAATCACTGCGGAATAGTAGGTTCTTATCTGGCGGATATTCTCCTGCAGCTTATCGGTTTAAGTTCATACCTTATTCCGCTTGTTCTGATTCTTATGTCTTTAAATATTTTCTTTTCACAATATGTGAAAATAGTTTTTGTAAGAATATTTGGATTTATTCTTTTTCTAATCTCATCGGCGGGCCTTTTTTATCTTTTTTACAAAGACGTACCCCTGGTTAAATCGGGAGGTCTTGTAGGCTACTTTATAGGTAAATTTGTTTCACCCTATATAAGCGAAGCCGGCTCTTTTATAATCCTGTTTGCACTTATGTGCGTCGCCGTAATTATGGCTACGCAGATATCTGTCCTTTATATGATTGAGATTGCAAAAGAGCTTTTGATAATAACCGGTAAGGGCCTTGTCTACCTAAAAAGTATCTTTACGGTTTTTTATGAAAAGTTTAAGAATTTTTTATCCGGCCTGATTGATAAAAGCGAAGAAGCGATTAAAGAAGGTCTTGACGAGATAAAGTATAATGTTGAAGAACCCAAGCTTCCAAGGCCCGTAGTAAAAGAAAACAAGCCTGAAGAAATTACGATCAGACAAAAAACTCCCGAGAAAAAGACACACAGAAAGAAAACCCTGCAAAAGGTTGATTTTAAACTTCCCTCTTTAGATTTACTTAACTCTTCCGAGGAGAGTACAGAGCCGATAAACAAGGAAGAGCTTTTCAGAAACTCAAGAATTTTAGAGAACAAGCTTAAGGACTTCGGTGTTTACGGAAAAGTTGTAGAGGTTGAACCCGGCCCTATAATAACCATGTATGAATTTGAACCTGCCCCGGGAGTAAAGCTTAATAAGATAACAAGGCTGGCAGATGATTTGGCTATGGCTTTAAAGGCTTTAAGCGTAAGAATAGTCGCGCCTATTCCCGGCAAGGCTGTTGTAGGAATTGAGATACCGAATAAAAACAGGGAAACTGTTTATTTAAAAGACATAATCGGCAATGAAACGTTTGACTCTTCACAGTCTATACTTACCATATGTCTTGGAAAAAACATATCGGGTCTTCCCATAGTATCCGACATGCGCAAAATGCCGCATCTTCTGGTTGCAGGAGCAACAGGTACAGGAAAATCGGTTTTTGTAAATTCGCTCATAATGAGCATTCTTTACAAGGCGTCTCCTTCAGAAGCAAAATTCATTATGGTAGATCCTAAAATGCTTGAGCTTTCTACATATGAAGGAATTCCCCATCTGCTGTTACCGGTAGTAACTGATCCGAAAAAAGCCGCCAAAACTTTAAGATGGGCAGTATCTGAGATGGAAAGAAGATACAGGCTTATGGCTGATGTCGGGGTAAGACATATAGAGGGATACAACAGAAAAGTAAACAAGGTCATGGAAGAGAGAGCGGATAAGATTTCACAGCAGGAAATTGAAGAGGTTGAAGAAGCAAGAGATACTCTTTTTGAAAAGCCCGAAGAACATAAGGGTAAGCTTCCGTATATAATCGTGGTAATAGATGAGCTTGCTGATTTAATGGTCGTTTCACTCAGAGAAGTAGAAGAGTCACTGACAAGACTTTCACAGATGGCGAGGGCCTCTGGAATTCATCTGATTCTGGCAACCCAGAGACCTTCCGTAGATGTTATTACCGGTGTTATCAAGGCAAATTTCCCGGCAAGGGTATCTTTTCAGGTTTCATCAAAAGTCGATTCAAGAACCATTATAGACCAAAACGGAGCTGAACATCTTTTAGGCTCGGGAGATATGCTTTATCTTCCCCCGGGAACCGCAAAAATTCAGAGAATTCATGGTGCTTTTGTATCGGACAGCGAAATTAAGGATGTTACTGATTATCTGAAAGAGCAGGCCAAGCCCGAATACGACGAGGATATTATCAAGGCAAGTGAAGAAGAAATGCAGGCCCAAAGCGAGGGTGGTGAAATAGATGAAATGTATGACCAGGCCCTGGCGCTGGTAAAGCAGTCGCGAATGGCTTCTATTTCAATGATACAGAGAAAGTTAAGAATCGGATATAACCGCGCTGCCCGCATAGTTGAAACTATGGAAGAACAGGGGATAGTGTCTCATGCAGAGGCAGGCAAACCAAGAGAAGTAATATTTTCAAGACTGGATCAAATCATCTAACCTTTAACCTTAAATATTATAAATCAGCCATAAGAACAAAAACTAAGCGGCTAGAATTTTCTTTCCTGGGAAAAAAGAGGCAAGTCGTGAATCTTATCTGTAAAAATTATAAGAGCCTTAACAGTTTTCTCGTTTTCCCTGTACCATCTTTGCCAGCCCATTCTCTTATATACATTTAACTCAGAAATATCTATTAAACCGACTCTGTAAGCAAGATCAAAAAAGCTGTTCGCGAAATACTCCAGGTTTCTTAAGTCCGGAGGCCTTTTAATCATTCCGTGATAGTCATAGAGAAAAAACATTGTTTTGCTTATGGAGTTAAAAGTCATTTGAAGTGAATCCCTGTATGTTATCTCTGCTCCCGGAATTGTCATATTTTTTTCAACAGATTCTTTTAACCTACCATTTAAATGAAGTATGAGAGAATATGCATCGTTATCCGGATAAGATGCGGATCTTGTAACTTTATCGGCAAGGTACATTACGGTTGCCACAGATTCTATTTCATTGCCCAAGATTCTTCTGCCTTTTGCCATGACGGAGATCCAGTTTGCGGGGATCAGTAGATTGTGAATAACCGCTGCATAGAGCGGTAAGAGTTCATCGGGTGATTTTGTATCCAGGCCTATTGCTAAAATCTTTTGAATAGATTCTCTGGCTATGCGTTCATTTTCTCTAAAAGTTAATAGATCGGGATTATAATCGGTTTTAATTCCCAGATTAAAAAGCTCAAGAGCACCTTGAAATTTGCCTTCACATTGAAAATATTTAACTTCGAACATCCCACCTTCAAATTTAGCTTTTCTGTCTGCTCTAACTGCACCTTTAAGGCCCATAAGTGCAGATACTGAGGGTGCCAGTACTAATTCAGTGTCAATTAGATTACTGATGGAAGTTCTGGTTGCCTTTTTTATGCCGGTAGCCTCTAAAAGAGGTTTGGTAATTTTGCCGATATGTTTTGTAAGCGTAAGCTGAGATAAGCAGGGGCTGATATCAAAAATCGCAATTATGAATATAAGCATTATAACGGTCTTTATTTTTATTAATCTAAGCATAGGCAAACCCACTTAAGTTCAATAATTCATCATAATATCAGCATGTTACATATAAATAATTAAATAAAAAGCATTATAACACGCTGCATTAATATTGTAAACAACTGTTTTTATTTGACAGAAACGCCAGGAAATATAAGAAGGAAGCTGTTAAATTACATTTATACGCAATGAGCCAATAAAAGATGAAAAAGATTTTTACTATTTTTTTACTCGCGTCAGTTCTAATTCCTAATATAGCTTTTGGAGGCGGGAAATATTTTTCAGAAATACTCATACCCTTCAAAGGCAACAGAAGCAGGCTCGGTATCGGGCATATTGAAAAGATTTTTAAAAGAGATATTATAGCCAATGCCGGTGGAATTTATGTTATTGCGTTTATCCCCCCACCTATCGAAGTTTCTCCAACTGATCCGGTAATTAATCCCCAGAGCGTCCTAGACATGCTGCGTTATTTTGATATTTTCTCAGAGGATTTGATTATGGAATTGAGATTTCAGGGGAAAGAAGTTGATTTAACAATGCTTACTTCCAGAATGCAAAAAGGTGTGCGAAAAACGCTTCAACATCTTCTTACCGGATCAAACAATGAAAGATTCGAGCTTGTTGCAAAAACATTTCTTAAAATCTTATTTGAGTTCCCATGTTTTATGACTAAGAAATGGAGCTCAGGCAGTATATATTCACAACTTAATGCGCTCAGAGGTTGGAATCTGTATTATACAGCTCTTTTAAGAACATTCGATTTACCGCCGGTAAAGGTCGGTAAAAAAACACTTCAAATGTCATCTTTACTTTCCAAAACATCTTCAATCATGCTGCCTGCGGTAAATTCACAGGGTGTTGTATCTCTGAATGACTCGTTGGCGTATTCTATGCTTTTTTCACTTCAAGCCTTCTTTCTTCATATTTCCGGGCAAAAGGAAAATGCAATATATGATGAAGCGGAACTTCTGGAAGCTCTGGAAATTAGCGCAGATATTTTTGAAAGGGCGGGTTTTGCAAATGAACTGATAATCGAGATGATGAGAAATAGGCCTTATGATTTTTTAAAATCCACTGAAAATTCTTACAGCTCATTCAATTCGGGACAGACTGATTCCTTCGTAATTAATAGAAGGAAGTTTTAGGAATGGCTTTAAGAATTTATTTGTCAGGTTTTTCTTTATGAACCGGTCTTGTCTGATAGGCGGCCTCGCCGACCTCGCTCGGATAACAAACCCTGTTTTTACCCTGCTCTTTGGCCTTATAAAGAAAACGGTCGGCTTCCGCAATAAATTCATCGGGTTTACCGAATTTGACCAAAGGATTCATGATTGCAAATCCTATGCTTATTGTTACCTTTACGCGTTTATCGTTTATGACGAAGGGATAGGTATCAACAAGTTTTCTTATTCTTTCGCAGAAATTAAAGGTGTTGGTACCGGATATCCCTCTTAAAAGGAAAACAAATTCTTCGCCTCCGTACCTGGCGAATATGTCATATCCTCTTACTTCCTTTTCAAGCATCAGAGCTATTGTTTTAAGAATCACATCGCCGACAGTATGGCCGTATGTGTCGTTTATTTTCTTAAAATCGTCAATATCAAAAAGAACCAGGCTTAATTCAACATCGTTTCGTGAAGCAAAAGAAAACTCCCTGTTTAAAACTTCTTCAAAATGTCTTTTGTTGTACACCTTTGTGAGCCCGTCTCTTATGGCCATTGTTCTGAGTTTTTCGTGATAGTCCTTGTCGAGGTTGTCCTGAAAACCGAACCGTAAAACGACTCTGCCCATTGTTATTTTGTCTCCGTCAACAAGCTTCATATCTTTTTGTTTTACGCCGTTAACCATTATGCCGTTGGTAGATCCCAAATCACAGATAACGTAATCCTCGCCGATTTTTTCAATCTTTGCATGCCTGCGTGATATGCTGGGATCAGAAATTGTTATATCGGCATCTTCGCCTCTTCCGACCAGAACGAGACTTTTTTCTATAGGATATAGTTCACCTAGATAATCTCCCTCGACCATTATAAGGCATGGAGCCTTCTCGTCGGTGAAGCGATCTTTGTTGCTTTTGGATTCTTTCGATGTAATTTCAGTCTGTTCGGTTTTTTCAGTAATTTTCATTGTTCAATAACCTGTATCTGTATATGTTAATAAAAATATTCCTTAAAGTTAAGGTAATTTTACTCAGAATGATACTATTAAACGCTTTAATATCAGCTTCTTATCGTTTTCAATTTTTACGGCTGTTAAAATTTAAGTCTTTTTCTCGCACTTTCAATCAATTCAAGGGCCTTTTCTCTTGTTTGAGCTTCAGCATAAACCCTCAGTACCATCTCTGTTCCGGAAGTTCGAATCAGCAACCAGCTATCGTTGAAAATAAACTTAAAGCCGTCTAAAGATGAAAATTCTTCAACTTTCTTTTTTGCAATTTCTTTTGGCGGGCTTTTAGTAAGGATAGAATTTATGCTTTCTTTTATTCTTTCATTTATCCTGTAATCAATTCTTGCAAAATGCGCGGGACCGAGATTTCTACAAAGGTCATCATAGATAGCGTTTAAGCCTTTCCCTTCTTTTGAAATAAGGTTTAGTAAGATTAGTGAATTGAGAATTGGATCTCTTTCAGGTATGTGATCCGCAAATCCTATACCTCCGGATTCTTCGCCTCCCAGAAAAATCTTTCCATCGGTCATCATTTTTGCAAGATGCTTGAAACCTATAGGAACTTCAAAAAGCTTGACGTTGAATTTATCACATATTCTATCGATCATGCGAGTTGTAGAGACAGTTTTACCTAAAGCCAACCGCTTATTTTCCCATTTAAGAAAGTACCAGGCAATAAGTGAATATATCTGCTGAGAGTTAAAAAAGTTTGCATTTTCGTCAATTGCTCCGATACGGTCCGAGTCGCCGTCAAGTACTATGCCCAGGTAAGGTTTATTTTTTAGTGCCCAGCTGATAGTGTCTTTTAAGAAAAGCTCAATAGGCTCGGGATTATGTCCTCTAAACAAAGGATCCCTTTCAGCGTGAATCTCTGTAACATCCAGCCCATAGCTTCTTAGTATTTCTGCAAGATGATTTGAACCCGATCCGTTCATCGGGTCCACAAGAATTTTACCCTTAAAAGTTTTTAGAAGATTTTTGTCTGCGTATTTATCCAGTGAGGAAAAATACTCTTCTATCGGGTTGAAAAACGAAATCATCCCTTTACTTATTCCGTCTTCAAAGGACATATTACTTCTGGTTTTAATCTTTTCTGAAAGCAGTTTGTTGATATTGTTTTCAATTTCTTTGGTTGTTTCCGGAAATGCTGAACATCCGAGGTTTTCCTTGAATTTAAAACCGTTGTAATAAGGCGGATTGTGGCTTGCCGTAATTACTACCGCACCGTCAAGCCCGCCTATGTTTTTTGCAGCCCAGGATATTACAGGAGTAGGCATATAATCTTTAGCGGTCATAACTTCAATGCCGTTTGAAATCATTACCCTGGCTACCTCAACGCTGAATTCGCGGGATAAAAATCTTCTGTCAAATCCTAAGGCGATTTTTTTATTTGATTTGCTATTAGAATTTATACGGTCAGCGAGGCCCTGAGATGCAAGCCTTACATTTTTAAATGTAAAACTGTCCGAAATTATTCCGCGCCATCCGTCTGTTCCGAATTTGATCATCATGTTTTCCCTAATAAATATGCGCCATACTTCCGGCAAGCTTAATTGCTCTTATCATGCTTTCGGAATTGGCTTTTGCTTTTGAGACAATATCATAAGCTACTCCGTGACCCGCAGAGGTTCTTATAAGCGGTATGCCAAGAGTAACGTTTACTACGCTTTCAAAGCTGGTTGTCTTGATGGGTATTAAAGCCTGGTCATGGTACATAGTCAGTACTATGTCAAATTTGTTTAAAGAGTCTTTTGTAAAGATAGAATCGGCAGGGTAGGGTCCCGAAACTTTTATTCCGAATCCGCTTAGATGATTTATAGCGGGAATGATTTTTTCGGCTTCTTCAGAGCCGAATATTCCTTCACCTGCATGAGGATTAAGACCGGTTACGGCAATTCTTGGATTTTTAATTCCGAAATATTTTTTCAGGGAGCTGTCGGCTATTCGGCAGGTCTTAACAATGTTGGCCCTTGATATACGGTTTGAAACATCTTTTATCGGCATATGGGTCGTAAGGGGGATAACTTTCATGTTTCTGGATACCATAAGCATAACCGGATTTTTTGATCCGGTTTTACGGGCGATAAACTCGGTATGACCGGTAAAATCACAGATAATATTTGCAATGGCATTTTTGTTGATAGGTGCGGTTACCATAGCGCAAACCGTGTTTTTAATCGAGAGCTCTATTGCCTTTTCAATATAACTTAAAGCTGCTCTGGCAGAGTTTTCCGAGGGCTTACCGGGGACAGAGTCACTTTCCGTAAGATTCGAAAGGTTTAGTACATTTAATGAACTATCTGAGAGATTATTGAAATCGGATATTTCGTTTATGTTCTGTTCAAAAGGGAGTTTTACTGAAAGAGTTTTTAGTAGTTTTAAATCTCCGATTATAAAATAACATTTAAGATACTTTCTCGGTAAAGAGGCAAATGATTTTAGGATTATCTCCGGACCGATACCGCATGGATCACCCATTGTTATTGCGATTATTTTATTATTTGTCATTGATTTAAATCTTTATATCGATAAATGCATTGGATTTTAATTCTTCGACCCATGCGTTAAATCTACTTTCGGTTTGCTTTGCAGTAAGTTTATTTCTCAATTCTTCCTTCACTTCTTCAAAGGCTCTTATTTTGCCTTTTTTGATTTCATTAAGCTTTAAAATATAGAAACCGGTCGGTGTCTCAATGATTTTTGTATGCTGACCCGGTTTTATCCTGGAGACTTGCGCATATATCTCGGGATTAAGGTCCCTGGAGGTCATAAACCCCAAATCTCCCCCTGTCTCGGCGTTTGAGTCTTCCGAGTATTTTTTTACGACAGCTTCAAAGTCTTTGCCTTTATTGAGGTTTGCAATAGCCTTCTGCGCAAGTTTCTTCTTATCGGATTTATTGCTATCATTGGTACCGATAAATATGTTTTTCAAATAAAATGAATCGGGTTCTCTTGCTTCTTCGGTATTCTGAGTGTAGTAGTTTTTAATATCTCTTTCTGAAATATTGACCCTGGAACGTGCGGCAAAATTCATAATTTTGGTCCTTTGAATCTGATTTTTTAGCGATTCTTTATAATCCTCATAACTCATGTTTTGAAGAGCTAAAGCGGATTTAAGGCTCTCCAGCGAAGTAAGTCCGTTCTGTTTCATTATATTTTTAATAAACATTTCCAGCTGAGCGTCAGTTACCTCAAGGTTGCGTTTTTTAATCTGTTCGTCAACCAGATTTTCACGGATCATCAAATCAACGGTTTTTTGTCGAAGATCAGAATTATTTAATATTTTAGCCTTATCTTTTATTTTAACCCCAAATGTTGGTGCGGCTTCTATCATTTTTTGATGGAGCTCTGAAAGAGTGATTGCCTTATCGTTAACTATAACGGCAATTTTATCCACACGGGCGGCCAAGGCATTTAAAGATAATGAGGATACTATGAAAAATATTGCAAATGCAGCCGTGTAAAATTTCATCTTATATTTGCCAGAAGTGAATTGTTTCTTTGAATCTTTGTTTTTGTTATTACTTCTTTTAACCATTCCGAAAACACCTTATCTTTCTTGCTAGTAGTTAAAATCTTTTTTATTGTATTTTTTACTTCTTCCAAAGGTCTTATGCTTTTAGGCTTTTTATCGGTAACCTTAAGAATATGATAGCCGTATTCGCTTTTTACAACTTTGCTGATCCGGCCCTCCTTAAGTTTGAAAAGATTATCCTCAAAAATTTTGGGCAGCGAACCCTGGGAGAAATAGCCCAGATCGCCGCCGTTCTTAGCCTCGGGTGTAATTGAATGCTCCATGGCAAGGTCCTCGAATTTCTTCCCTTTCCTGATTGCTTTGTAAATCTTATATGCGTCCTCTTCCGTTTTTACCACAATTTGCAGGGCTCTAATCCGCTCCGGGATCTTAAAGTTATCAATGTTTCTGTCGTAAAATTCCTTGATTTCCTTTTCGGTTATATCGGAAACATTTTTCGTTATTTCGGCCGTCAGTTTTTTTATAAGCAAGAGATTTCCCGCTTTGGATTTCCAGTAATCAAAATTTATCCCGTTTTGAAGAAGCTGATCACGGAAGGAGTTGCCCGGATAGTTTTTTCTAACCTCCTTCACTTTTGAGTCAATCTCATCGGGATTTACGGTTAAATTTCTTTTAACGGCTTCATCAACTAGAATCCTCTCTCTTATCAATGAATTCAGTACATCTTTTTTTATTTCATAAAATTTGGGGTCATTGGGTGAAATTTTTGAGGTCTTTCCTGAAAATCTGTAAATTCCCAGCTCGTTTCGGAAGTTTTCTACTGTGATCGAATGTCTGTTTACCGTAGCTAAAATACGTTGTTCTTTTTCGGAACATGAAAGAAGAAATATAACAATCTGAACAAATATTACATTGTAAATGATTTTTTTATTCATAAAAATAACCTAATCTGTAAAGGCAGGCTGTTTGGTAATTTCTAAATTTTTGAGTTCTTCCTCAAAAATTTGAATGTCGGCATTATTCTCGATACTTTTTATAAAATCTTCGTACTTTTTGCGGTTTTTTTCTAAAGAGAGTCTTTCCTTAATATCATCCCTGAATGAATTAAATCCTCTTCTGGAGCCTGTGAGTTTTATTATATGAAACCCGAATTTTGTCTTTATGACTTTGCTTACATCGTCCACTTTTTCGAGTTCAAAGGCAGCATCCGAAAACTTCTCTACCATTTTCCCTCTTCTGGGAAACCAGCCCACATCACCTCTTCTTCTTGCGCTTGCGGTGTCCTGCGAATATTTTTTTGCCAGTTCGGCAAAATCTTGTCCGTTTAATATTTTTGTAAGCACTTCATGGGCTTTCTTTTCAGCATCATCCCAGGAATTTTGATCTTTTGACTCCGGTTTAATAAGTATATGCGATGCCTTTACTCTTTCCATTTGCATCTCTTTCCCCTTAAAAAACGCTCTGGCGTCTTTATCGCTTACTTCAGTCTGTGGAATTTCTCGTTTAAGATAATGAGTTGTTAGGTACTCCTTAAATTGAGGTTCATTGTGCATGTTTTCCTTTATGGCCTTCTGATAGATAAGTTCGGAAGAGATCATATTTTTTAAAAGCTGTTCTCTAAGCTTGTAAACCTCGGGATTAAACTGAAGATGCCTTTCCATGTCTTTTATTTTTTGCTTAAACTGATTTGCAGTTATCGGTGTATCGTTCACTTTTGCAAGCACAGGGCTTTTATCTATTGATTGCGTATGGTCATATCTGTCACATGAAGTACATATCATTAGTAAAAATATAATCAAAACCGGTAAAAATCTTACTTTCATCAAAGGCAATCTCCGTCTAATCGACTGTTTTTATTTGGTTTTAAGTAGCATACTGCTAAAGTCCTTGCAACATCTTTTTAGCGTAGTTTAGTCTTTCATACACTGAGTTTCCCCTTAATTCGAGCTTTATTCTGCCATCTTTCGTATATTTGAGGATATTGTTTTTAAGAGCCGCTACTATGCTTTGGGTTAACGTATGTTTATTGGGCTCAGGCTTAAAATACAGGTTCTTTTTATCAATGTATAGTTCGTTTAGTTTGAGATTCTTTGCGGTAATTTTTAATAAAGCCACTTTTAGTAATAATTTTAGTTTTAAAGGCAGGTTGCCGAATCTGTCGGTCAGCTCTGCCGCTATTTTTTCAATATCTGTTTCTCCGTATGCATTGGCAATTCTGCGATAATAACTCAGTCTTTCACTGACATCATGGATATATGAATCCTGAATGAAGGCCTCAATATTAACTTTCATCTGAGTCTGTGTTTCTTCATCAACGGTTTGTCCTTTTAACTTTCTGATGGTTTTTTCAAGTATCTTTGTATACATTTCCAATCCTATGGCCGTTACATGACCTGACTGGCTTTCTCCGAAAATGTTCCCGGCTCCCCTTATTTCAAGATCGTGAAGCGCAACCTTTATTCCGGAGCCTAGATCCGTAAAATTTTTAAGAACTTTTAGTCTTCTGACCGCATCATCAGAGTAGACTTCGGATTGCGGTAAAAGAAGGTAGGCATAGGCAAGCTCCTTTGAACGTCCGACTCTGCCCCTTAACTGATAAAGCTGTGCAAGACCAAGCATATCGGCCCGGTTAATAATTATGGTATTTGCGTTTGGTATGTCGAGACCGGATTCAATTATGGCGGTTGAGAGTAAAATATCGTATTTTCCTGCAAGAAATTCAAGCATGACTTTCTCAAGCTTGTCTTCTCTCATTCTTCCATGAGCGACTGTTATTCTGGCTTTTGGAAGTATTTTTTTTAGATTTGAGTGAATGTTATTTATGGTTTCAATTCTGTTATGTACGAAAAATATCTGACCGGAACGCTTGATTTCTCTAAGACAGGCTTCTTTTATTAAAGATTCGTCATAGCGTGCTATAGCGGTTTTGATTGATTTTCTGTCAAGAGGGGCGGTGTTTATAAGCGATAAATCTCTTAAGCCTACTAAAGACATCTCAAGACTTCTCGGAATGGGGGTTGCGCTTAAGGCCATTACATCTACCATGCTTCTGAGTTTTTTGATTTTTTCTTTATGTCTAACTCCAAAGCGATGTTCTTCATCAATTATTAAAAGACCCAGGTCCTTAAACTGTACGTCTATAGACAAAAGCCTGTGTGTTCCTATGATTATATCTGTTTTCCCGCTTTTAATAAGGGCAACTGCTTGATTTTGTGAGCTTTTGGTTTTGAATCTTGAAAGAAAATCTACTTCAATCGGGTAGTTTTTAAATCTTTTCTTGAAGTTTTCATAGTGCTGCTGAGCGAGAACGGTTGTAGGAACCAGGACGGCAGTCTGCTTTCCTTCCATTGCGCAGATATAAGAGGCCCTTATGGCGATTTCCGTCTTACCGTAACCTACATCACCGCATATAAGCCTGTCCATTGGTTTTGTATCTGTGAGATCTCTTATCACATCTTCCAGCGCTTTTCTCTGATCAGGTGTTTCTTCAAACGGAAACAAGGATTCAAATTGATTGTAGCTGTCATCTGGATCGGCAAATGAATAACCTTTTATTATTTTACGGCTTGCATAGAGTCTGACAAGCTCGGCGGCAATTCCTGCTATCGCCTTTTTTGCCTTGGACTTTAAGTTCTGCCATGATGAAGATCCAAGCCTTGATAATCTGGGGGCTTTAGCATCGGAACCGATATATTTGTGAATGAGATTCATTCTGTATATCGGGATATAAAGCTTATCTGAACCCGCAAAAACCAAAAGAAGAAAGTCGCTTTCAATACCGCTTACACTGATATGTTTCAAACCCTCGTACCTTGCAATACCTAAATCGTCATGGACTACGTAGTATCCGGGTTT
>CAYYBZ010000013.1:11227-15235 GCA_964470285.1 uncultured Oligoflexia bacterium | reverse complement strand
TGGGATCTATGTGAACTGTTCTTACCCTGTTTTGCGTTTTTAATTTAAGCCGTGTTTTTTCGCCCGCTCCGTCCCAGGTTAAAAGATGCTTTTTACCCTTCCATTCTTCGACAAATACTTTAACGGGTTCTTCAAAGTCCGTTTTCTCTGTTTTCTTTATCTCAATATTATTCTCATAGCTTGAATCTTTCTTCTTAATCTTCTGAGTCTTCCCAAGCTCGTAATTAATTCTGGGATACGGCCCGAGCCAGTGATTAAAAATACTTATAACATTTTCATCCAAATAATTTTCAGAAAAATCCCTGAAAGGTTTTTCTCCCTTAATATATGAGACGTAAAATTTATTTAAGTCATACTTTTCCGAATACCTGTCCTTTATCTTCTCGAAGACAACTCTTTTGGACTGTACAGAGTTGTTATAATCAAGAATATCCTGCCTGAAAATGTCGTAGGAATATATTTTATTGTAAAGAACACTCTCAAATGAAAATTGAGGAGCATAGATAACCTGATCAATCTGCGGAATAAATGAAAAGAGCCTAACGGCCTTAAGATTTCGAGCGTCTCTTGTTATCTTTTCTACGCTGTATTTTACAAACTCTTCAGTGTAATGCCAGGCTAACGTGTTAATAACCCAGTCATAAGTTTTAACGCCTTCCCTGCTTCGTATGATTTCTTTTAAAAACTGATAAATCAGGCCCCTTGCCATTTCTATTGAATGGTACCCTCTTAATGAGGCTATAACTTTGTAGGCCCTGTCAGAGAAATACAGGACTCCTTCCGAGGGGTTTATTAGCCTGTCACGAAGGTATGCTCTAGCAAGAGAAATGTCATATTCCCTTAATTTAAATTCTTCCCGTGATTCAATGAATTCAATCAGCTTTTCACACAGAAGTAAAACATGCCTGTCTATGGTTCTTTCACTTTTTTTATTGAAAAAGCTTATTTTACCGTTTTGCCCCCTTATCTCTTTTAAAACGAGCTCTTTCGCATTCAAAAGCGTAACATAGTCAGCCTTTTCAATTGTCGTATTGTAAATTCCGTCATGGGCTTTTATCGCTTTACCGTTTAGGATTACATGATCTTTGCCCTTAATTGAAATTTCATAGCTTCCGCTTTGAGGATAAGAATCCAGTAGCCAGTTTCCGTCTTCATCAAGCGGGGCCAGATACGGATAAAAACCCCCGTTAATAAGGATGAGTTTTCGGTAACGGCCGAATGGTCCGAACTTTTCGGGAACATTCACTTCGCAAAGAATTTTAAGTTTTATTTTTTCACTGCTTCTAAGAGGTTCGGGCAACAAAACTTCAAGAACGGTTTTGTTCTTAATTCTTTCATTTTCTAAAAATCTTGTATTTAGAATTTTGCCTTTAGAAGCGATACTTTTTATGTCTATGCTACCGGCATTAAAATTGTCCGGATAAATCCAGACGTAGTTAACATCATCCAGATATTTCTCCTCTTTTAAGTGACGGTTTGGATATAGCATCAAAAAGAGGCTGTTTAAATCCTTTCTTGAATTGTTCCGGAAATGAATTTCAACATTTGAATTAATGCTGGTGTTATTGTAGTCTATTTCTGAATTTATTTTATAGCTGGTCTGTGCACACACCGACCCGATTAATGCAAAGAAAACAAGAATAAAGATTGAAAAATATCTCATAACCTTATTATAAGTTTTACCGGGGTTATCAAACCCATAAGGTTAACAGAATACATCTGATTAGCCCAGATATCAAAATGGATTGACTGTATGCCTTATTAACAATATTATTAAATATTAGGTTAACCGATAATCCAGATTTTACCGGAGGGGTTTGTAATATGTCTAAAGCTGGAATTGTGCTGTGCTTATTATTCGTTTTGCTTGTTTCCTGTGCACAAAAGAGAGTTCCCGATCAAAGCGACGTTTTTCTGGACCCTGAGAGCGAAAAACTAAATGAAGATCCGGTTGTAAAAAAAGATGAGGAATCTTTTAAGCAGGCCTTTGAAGAAAAAGAACTTTCTCCTGAAGATATTGACTATTTTGACCATGAAAAAGAGCTAACGGAAGGTTTGCCTGACAAAAAATCTCCTACCGAATTCGACATACCTATAGTTATCAACAAAAAAGTCGAAAAATGGCTTTCATATTTTCAGGACAAGGGAAGAAAGTTTTTTAATCGATGGCTAAAACGCTCGGGCAAATATATACCAATGATGCAAAAAATCCTTAAGGAAAACGGCTTGCCCGAGGATCTTGTCTATCTGGCGATGATTGAAAGCGGGTTTAAACCATATGCCTATTCCCGCGCTGCCGCTGTAGGTCCGTGGCAGTTTATGAGAAGAACCGGTCAGCGTTACGGATTAAAAGCCAACTGGGTAATTGACGAAAGAAGAGACCCCGAAAAATCCACCATAGCTGCAGCTCAGCATTTAAAAGATTTGTACGATCAATTCGATCACTGGTATCTTGCGGCCGCAAGTTACAATGCCGGGGCCGGAAAGATTTCAAGAGCCATAAAAAGATATTCAACTGAAGATTTCTGGGAAATGTCCAAATACCGCTATTTAAGAAGCGAAACAAAGAATTACGTTCCTAAAATGATAGCGGCAGCCATGATAGCAAAAAATCCCGAAAAATACGGCTTTAAGAATATTGAATATGAAAGCCCACTGGAGTATGACAGGGTAATTGTGCCCAAACCGACCGATCTTAAATCTATCGCAAATGTTATAGGGACAGATTACAAAACCCTAAAAAATCTTAATCCCGAACTTTTAAGATGGTTTACTCCACCAAAATATCCGAATTATGAACTTAAGATACCCAAAGGTCTTACACAAAAATTCGAAGAAAACAGAAATAAATTCAAGGATGTGATGATATCCGGGGTAATCAAACACCGTCTCAGATATGGAGAAACGCTTTCTCATGTCGCAAGAAATTACGGGACAAGCGTAAGAGCCTTAATGTCTTTTAATAATATCAGCAACACCCGAAGAATACGGTCGGGCAAAATCATTCGTGTACCCATAAGAAAAGGAACTCAGACGAAATCTTTCACCTACGCTTCGGCAACACCCGGAAAACATAAGATCAGAAGGGGCGAGACATTAACTCATCTTGCAAAAGCTTATAACGTAGCAGTTAAGGACTTAATGGCGGCCAACGCCATCTCTAACCCAAGATCAATAAAAGCCGGTCAAACACTTAGCATTCCGGGTCGGACTGCCTCAGGTTCAACATCGGTTACAAAAACACATAAGTTAAGGAGGGGAGAGACATTGTCCCATGTTGCCGATTTGTACAAAACTTCAATAGCCTCTTTGATATCTCTTAACAACATCCGGAATCCGAGAAGATTAAGAGCGGGCCAAAACATCAAGGTTCCTGCAAACGCCCGCCGAATAAGCAAATACTCGGGCATTGATGCCAAAATTTATAAAGAGAAACTCAATGAAAAGGGCGCCATAGGCTACACGGTTAAATCCGGTGATACGCTATGGTCAATATCAAGAGCCTTCAATGTTACCGTCCGCGAAATCAGAAACTGGAACAATCTGGGTTCTTCAAGAGTGATTCATCCAGGTAAAAAACTTGTTATTTACCCGAGATTCATAGGCAACGGCAATGGAAACTCCAAAAAATATTCAGATAATACTATGCTGAAAGTTGCCAAATTTCACAGGGTCAGATCAGGAGATACGCTGTGGGATATTTCAAGAACCTACAAGATACCAATGTCCGATCTTCTGGCTCTGAATAATTTTCAAAAGGACATAATAAGAATAAAACCAGGCGATATAATCAAGCTGACCAATTAAAACACTCCAATTACACCATAACTAAAGGACTTGACACATATAACGCGACGTGTTATATAGAAACCTCTTTATTCGAAAGGGGATGATAATGCGTAAACTTAGAAGTTTAGCGGCCTTACTTATATTCGTACTGATATTATCGAATTTGTATAGCTCCGACTGTTCAAAGTTTTTGGCATAAATAAATCCGTAATTTTGCAA
>CAYYBZ010000013.1:2067-11217 GCA_964470285.1 uncultured Oligoflexia bacterium | reverse complement strand
GACTGTTCAGGCCAGCTTGCAACAAAGGCTTTACTGAAAGAACCCTTTGCTGAGGTAACAAGCCTGGCTCTTGCAAAATCTGCAGGAAAATTACCTATAGCCGAACTGCCCATTGCCAAAGCAATAACGAAGGAAATATATCCCAGGGCTTTAGTCGGAAGCCTGATAGGTCTTGACGGCGGATATGCGGTTGCACAAAAACTTACTGCATCTGCAACAATGTCAGTGAGCTCGCTTGATCAATACCTGTCCCTATTCGGGATAGATCAGGCAAACTTCACTTGGTTTTATGAAGGAATGAGCGTAGATGAAATCTCAGCTAATCTTAACAAACAAATAACCGAAATTTTAACATCCGCATCACATAATCCGGATATTCAGCAAGAAGTTTTATGGCTTGGAATTGTGCAGGGATTACTCAGTGTACCCGAATCAGTAATAAAGCTTTTACCGGAAGTTGAGATGCTTCCATCTAAAAATATTTTAGAAGCTTTTCATACTTCTATGACAATTGCCTTAAATGCGATGGATCCTAAAAATTCATTAATAAAAGACTTAAACGAAAGTCTTGCAAAAATATTTTCAAGGGGACTTACTAAAAAAGCTACACAGAGAAATCCAGAGGGATTTAGCTACTTTGTATTTAATCGCATGAACATAATCGCCTCTAAACTTGAAATGAATATGTGTCTGGCCCATAGAGCGACAAAAGCTGCCGGTGCGGAACACGCCTTTGCAATGAGAAAAGAAATTGAACAAGATTTGATGGCAATAGTGCAGATTTTTGAGTGGCTAGGAATTAAACAGCCTACTTTTATCGCCCAGGCCAGAAAAGCTATCACTGAAAATCCAGCCGGTTACATCAAAGCGATGGAAATGAGAACTGTCCTGGACTTAGATAAAATTCCTTTAGGCAAGAAAATTAACGTACAAACAGAAACCGGCGACATTGAAGCAATATCAGCAGGAAAGAAATTTTAATATTTATTTAACTATTTTCTTTACAAGGGCCATGAGCCTGTGTAATAAGACTATTAGTTCTTTTTCAGATTTGTTACATAAATCTAACAATCTTAATGAAACACTTGACTCTTAAGACTTTGCGCGATAGTGAGATGTTGTTTTTTTCTTGACAAGGGGTGTCAGATAATGTAACTTATCATAATGTTTTGGTTAAGTATTTGTTTTTACAGGGAATTGGGGTAAACACTTTTTCTTATTATTTTTCAAATCTCCCATTTCCAAGGTGTTTTAGCTTTTTTCTTCACACCGTAATGTTAATCGGTGTTTTAGATATTAACTCTTAGGGGGGTTAATAGTTTGCTTAAAGCCTTGGGCGGAATCGCCTTTTTAAGATTCCGGTTCTTGGCACTTTGAAATTAAAGTGCAATTAAAATTCGGTATTAGTAGTTAATACCCTAGAAATTTTGATGGGAGGCGTAATGAAAAAAAGTTTACTAACCGTTCTTATCACCTGGGCATTTGTATCCACACTGTTTATCTTTCCGAAAACATCGTTTTCAGCAAGCCGAGCCTTGATGTATCCGCTTGATTCATACATGTCAAAAGCAGCGGCTAATATCCTGCCCGGTATAACTAAATCCGGTTTTGAATATCTTGAAGCAAATGTAGTCAGAGCTGCCACGGATTTCGGCGCTTTAGCAGCATTGGGATATTCTTCACAGCTTTTTATGACAAAGGGCGCTTTAGAACGTACACTTCTAAAGCCCGCAACCGCTAACGCTTTTCTCAAGAGAATGAATTTCGGAACAAAAGTTTCATGGACAGAACCGATGTCTTATGAGGAGATAGTGGCGTCAATTCAAAAAACTCTTAATGAAGTAATAACCCTTATGAGTGCCGGCGGTGCAACCGACAAGCAAATGATTTCCGCTTATACCAACAATATTGTCAGAATGCTGGGCAACGCCTCCGACTATCTTTATAGAAAAAATCTTTCTCTGGACGCTAAACATAAATTAGCCACTCATCAGATTTTTGAAATTCAGTATTTTCTCCTAAGGGCCTTTGAGCAAATTACAAATTCTGAAAATCTTGCTGCTTTAGCCGACGGAAAATCCATTAACCAATTATGGAGTGAGCTCAACGGCGCAAAAGTTGTTGTAGAAGCGGGCACAATGACAAGAGAAGACCTTCTTTACGAATATCCCCCGCAGTTCCTTGAAGCGTTTGATGCATTTCCGTACAAAAAGAGATATGTTGAAAAGATAATTCAAAGGGTACATACAAACGTTGTTCTCTCCATAGAAGGAGTATTGATTGATCCTGCCAGCGCAAAATACGCCGCCGCATATAAAGAATTTTTAGCAGGTGAACTTGTGGCATATGCCAATATTATAGCCTCAAGGTTTAGATTTATTCCGGAAAGCGAAGTTACGGCAGCTGTTGCTGATTGGCCCGTTTGGGTAACAAAGCTTGCTGAAAAACTCGAGCAGTATCCTTTGGGAGTTAAGCCTGTTAAAGAAAATCTAAGAAGATTTTAAATAACCGCTAAGATTAGCGCAAAGCACTAAAAGGTGCTTTTACAATTAGAGTTTAAAACTTAGCTGAAGTGATTTTTCTTAATCATTTCAGCTAAGTAGTCTTTAGAAATCTCTGACTCACTTCCGTTAATTTCTTTGTTACCTATTGACATGAAGGATATATATATGTTAAATACGCTTGCGAAATGGCTAAAGTGCGTCAATGCAAAAAACAATTACTAAAATATTAATATTCACAACTCTGGTTTTTCTTTCATTCAGTGAATGTGCGCATGCAAACGGAGTTAAAAGGGTTTACGGTTTAATCGCGCATGAAATGGGCGAAAAAGTTTATCAGCAGATACTGAGCATAACCGGCCAACGAATAATCGAATCCCCGACAGTAGACAGAATGTTGCTGTTAATGATGGATACAACCAGCGGATACCTAATCAGAGGCCTTGAACCGGATATGCTCATAAGTGCTATTCATCAGAAGTATACCGCCAGTACCGATCCTTATACCATGGGAAAAATTCATTATATAAGCCGCTTTCTAATGATTCCAAAAAACGCCTTCGCGGGATTTTCGGACGACGGTTTAACAGCTTTGGATTTTGAGGAGATACAAAGACAGCTTTTTGCAAATGTGATGGGGCTTTATAAAAATATTGAGGGATCGGGGTTTTTTAAAGCATTTGCCGACGCAGGTATCACCTTTGAAGCGTTAGACTCAAAGGTTCTCATAAACGGAAAAGACGTCCGTAATATGGGAGCGGATAAAGTGGGAAATTTTATTGACGACGTCCTGTCCAGATTGCCGCGTATAGAAGAAGAGGCAGATGAAATTATTGCTTTAGGTGACAAGAAAAAAACAGACAGAATAATTTCTGAGATTATTAGACTGCATTTTCAAAAAAGAGAATTTACAAATCGTAGCCAGGAATGGATCGATAAAGAAAAATGGTTCCTTACTGAAAAAGTAATTAAGGACCCTGACTTGACCAAAAAGTGGTTAATGCGTGCAGTGGCCTTAGAAACCCTAAAAAATTCTACAAGAGCAACTCAGGCATTTATGCTTTATCAAATGAGAATCATCAGGTTGGGACTTTTAAATTTAATGATAGTTTTCCCGAAATTTCACGAAAATCCTGGCGAGATAGAACGACTTTTTTATAATCTGCGAGACCATTTTGATTTTCTTCTTGAGATCGCACCCAGATCTGCAAAGAGAGGGGTTGCTACCTCCCAAAGATTCACAATTGATCAGACAAGAGCGTTTGTCAGACAGGTTTTCGGTGACAATGATATAATTCCAGATGAAGACTATATAACAGTCGTACGCAAGGAAACCTTACTTCTGGAAGCATCAATATTCGGCTATTTCCGTAAATCAAGTGAAGTTATGGAGAGAGAAATTACAGCTGTTAAAGATGCAGTTAAAGAAAAGAAAATTGAAATCGACAGAATTGATAATAAACTGAAAAAAGAAACCGCAGGAGCCGTAAAGGATAATTTACTAACCTCAAGAGATGGAATTGAAAGTCAAATCAGCGGCATTGAGCAGAGAGTCCTGGCAGAACTGGCTGATGAGCAGGAAAGTATGTTTAGAGCTCTTTTCGAAGTTTTTAAGATTCTTCAGCTTACAAGACAACGCTACAGCATGCCCGGGGCCCAAGAAACCAATCTTCTAAACCACTCAGCAGCAAATGCTTCAAAAGACGGGCAAATTATGGCAGGTGTAATAAATTATTTTGAATCTATAACGGCACAGGCAAGCGGAATTCACGTAGGAAACGGCAGAATTTCCGGAGGGGGCGCTAACGGAGTTGCGCTTCCAAAGCTGTTTTAAAATATCGTTTTTTTAAAAGCCTTACATTACATATTGTTTGTTTCTACCATCCAAATTTTAATAATATAAAGCATTGACAAATATAACGCAATGTGTTATTAAGTGGTGCTTTTAATTTACTTTCAGGGAGTATGTATGAAAGGAAAAATAGCAGCTTATATTGTAGTCTTTCTCATTATCTTTATTCCCTGTGGATATCTAAACGCAAATCTTTCAAAACTTACGGCTACTTCGGTCAGAGAAATTTCACTGTCTCTTTTTCCAAACCTTTATACGGCGAAAAATAAAATAGGCATTGTTTTTGACTACCAGATTAAGTCAACTTTAAGACCTGCTTTGATTGCACTTTCATATGCTCCGGTAACTTTACTTGAAGCCGAAAAGCAAAATCCAATCGGGCTTTTTTCCCGTGAAATGAGTGTTGCGAATATATCAACTCATGCAAATGCACTGGGGATTGATTTTTCACAGGGATATCTCCCGCAGCTCATTACGGGCGATGAAACGGAAAAACTTCTTATTTCCGAAATGGACGCTTTATTAAAATCAATTATAGAAAAACACTCGGAGGATGACTTTAATCCTGTTGATATATATCTTCTGGGCATTTCCAGATGGATAACGGTTTATTCAACTTTTCTTACAAGGCAGGGTCTTGCAAACGCAAAGACCAGTGAAACTGACAATATAGCTTACCTCTTAGCCGCTGTTGATGTTTTATCAAAACTAACTTCACGATCTAAAGGGTATCAAACATTAACAAAAGATCAGATACTTCTTTTTACAAGAAAGGTAAATGCCGCACTCAATACTCAAACTCAAACCGGCGCTAACATTTCTGAAGGCCAGGCTGGTGAAGTCACGGAAGTAACCGATGAAGAAGCTCTTCTTCTAATTACAGGGAATGCCGATCTGTACGTTTCATTTAAGGATTCTTTAGACGCACTTCTTTTAAACTTTGCCTATAATTTTTTAAGCCTGAGAGAACCCCAAAGAGAAAAAATATCTGCGGTTTCAATGAATTTCCTCGATAAACTTTCAAATATTTATAAAAAATTCGCACTTATGAGCAAAGATCGGATTAAAGACGAATTAAATCTGACTGCCATTGCTCAGGCTGAAGATATGCTGGCCCATTCCTCTGCTTTTATGAATTTATTCTTACTGCCCTCAAGAAAAATTGCATCACAGGGAGGAAGAAAGTTTTAAATTATTAAAAATTTCACGGTGGAACTAAATGTTTAAAAGAATTTTACATATACACTTTCTGATAATTTTAACTCTCTTATTGACGCTGCCTTTAAGAACTTACTCTTTTACCGGTAAAATTGAGAGTAAACTTATCGAAACAACAACGCGTTCTCTTTTCCCGAGTTTACTTGACGGAAATCAGGTTATCGCAACTATTCACGCAATGACCGGAGGGATTGTTTCAAAAGAGGTCTTTGTTGCCGCTTCTCTGGGTCTCAGCTTACAAAGGGGAACAAAAATTTCTCAGCAATGGTTCGATGAGGCCGCAATTGATTCGTATAGAGCGAGAAATATTCTTGAGAACCTGGGAATCGAAATAGGCGCTATTTCATGGGAAAAAGACAGATCGCTGGAAAATATTATTGCAGAGGTCGCTCGCGATATCAACAAGGCAATTAAAATTGCAAAATCGATACAGAACGGCAGCTCTCTATCCTCACAGCAAATAGCATTTATATCGGCGATAAGATCTATTTCCATTTCAGCTGCGGTAATTATTGAGCAGGCGGAAAAAGAGAAGTTGTATTCTGATTTACAGGTGATTACGGCAATTTCCGCCTTGATTGAACTTACAGCCAGATTAACCGGCCCATTTGATACTGACAGAATGCCTTATACTGATATGCTCATTGAATTTAAAAACATTTTTAGGAAATTTATTGAAGGTGAATTTACGGACGATTCGGGTAATCTGGCTTCATACTTAAAGTCTTTCGAATATCTCGAGCTGATGCTTGCTTACAAATGGCATCTTTTACCTGACGATAAAAAAGTGAATGCCGAATTTACAGTCGCTAAATCCGTAATGAACCTTATGACAATTTACGAGACTCATGGAATATTAAGCGAAACTCAAGCACGAGCAATAGACGTCGGCGATCGAATAGCCCACATAGAAAGCCTGGCTCAAAGCGCAATAAATTTTTTCTCGCAAAAATTCAAAACCAAACGGAAATTTTAAATTTAATAATTAAGAAATTTATATGAAAATATTTAGAAATTTATACAAGCTAAAACTTTTTCTGATTACACTCTTCGTATATATACCGTTTTTTAATGCCTACAGTTCAACAACCTGTAAGCATATAGTTAAAAATTTAATCAGGAATACATCCGGACCTTATTCAAAGGCTTTTATAAAAATAAACGATCCTTTTGTGTCATACCTTTTGACTGACGGCTTAATGGTTGCAAATATAGGTTTAAGATTCCATAACGGCATAAGCAGCATGGAGCAGGTGGCGGCCCTAACCAATGCAAGTCTGAGTGATGAGTTAATTCTGCCGCTTTTAGAATCCAACGGCTTACCGGCGTTATATTCTATTGAAGATAAATCACTGGTGATAGATGAAATAGCGCTTGAACTTTTAAGTGATCTTAATTCTAAGCTTGGAATAGGGGTATCGTCACTATTAACAAAAGGAAGTTCCGGGAGGAATTATCAGGATTTACTTTTGTCAATCGCTTCAAGGATAAGAGAGCAGGTCCTTTTCGAAACGGGAAACGATGCGAATAATCCTGTTTTGCCTAAAATGTATTCAAAGATTGAAATACCCAGACTGTCTGAAAATTCAGATATTTCACCGACACTGGCAATCAATTATTTAAGAGCCTATAATCTATATACAGCAATTGCCACGATGGGAACTCTTTCCGTTTACCTAACGACTTCCGCTACTTACGCGGCTATAACTCGGCCCGAGATTATTTTACAGGCTTTTTATCTTCTGGTTTACGCACTTGAAAGGGCTACCGACCCATCCTATGAAGTTTACGGTGAAGAAGCAAGTATCCTTGCAACAGCCATGGCAAATCTTAAGGAATTATTCAAGAGCGGCAAGGCGGGAAACGAGTTTTCCTTCGGAGTTTACACGGGACTTTCCAAGGTAATTCCTAAAATGCATGCCTCGATACTTTACTTATACGGTAAAACGGATCCCAACATACGCCAGCACAATCTGGTTCTGTTTCAGGAAACCGTTGTAAAGCTTCAATTCCTATCACAGAGAACCGGATTTAAAACAGACACCGAAGCAGGCCCTTTAAAAAATCACCCCATTCAATGGCTTGAACAAAACTCAACAAATGCGGCTATACCTAACTTAAGCGATTTAGCCGGCAAGGTTTCACTTAGAAAATTCTAATTATTTTAGATACTTAACTCCTTATGTCTTTTCCATAATTGCGACCAGCTTATACCAGACTTTCAGTATTTTCACTTCGCACAGATTATAAGAATCGGCATAACATTTTGATATAATTGCTTATTATTCTATGAACTATTCAATTTTTATGGCATGGGGCTTGCTTTATTAACAGGAAAGAAAGAGGCTAATTGTTTAATGTATAAAAAGTTATTAATAATAATCGCCTTTAACATATTGTTATTATTTAACAATGTTAATGCGCAATTAGCGGGGTCATCATCTCAGCAGGAATTAAAGCCTGAGATTCAAGGACTTTATGTCGCAGTATACGATATAGGAGAGTTTAACGATAATCAGGATAACCTGGCAAAAAAATTGTTAAACTATGATTTTAACTCCATCGATTACAGCAATTTAACCCTCATCTACTCAAACCAGGGCTCTTTTGTATATCCTTTTGATTCAAAACCCTGGGGTAATTATCCTGCTATGCTTTCAATTTCAGCCGACTTTGAAGAGATGAAAACAAGGCTTCGCGAAAACTTTCTTATTCACTGGAGGGGGCAGTTAAAAATTCCGAAAGGTTATTTTGCCGTTAAGTTAGAAACGGCAGAAGATCATGACAAAGCCTTAATTTACCTGCATTCAGATTCAAAAGAAGAGAACTACGAATACCTCTCAAAGGAATCATGCTTTTTACCGAAGTCCTTTCATACCTGGAGCCCTTTTGCTTCAAGAAATGTAAGATGGGAATATTCAAAAAGTGAACAGACAGTAGACATAGATATTTTTTATTTTCAAAAAGACAATCATTTCAAACTCGATATAAGTGCTGTTTTCGGCCATACACTGGAAAAGATCGCAAGCCGTATTAAACCTAAAACATACTATAACGTTTATGCCGGTGTTCCCATAACAAAGGACGGGAGCAATCTTGACTATATAGTTGATTCCGATGTAAGAAAAACAGCCGAAAGTGACTGGAAGCCTTTAAAGGACTGGAAAGAACATCTTATTCTTCCTTCCAGACTCGACCCTGACAAAACAGATGCAGGTGATGAAAAAAGTGAAGAAAGTGATTCTACTGCAGGGAAAGATTCCTTAATTACTCTGCAGTCTAACGGTGCCGAATATCGCCAAATGCTTGAAGAGGCTTTTGTCTCGGAAGAAGATGCCGATTCTATTACTGCCGCAGTAAATGATGATTCTTTTTTAGGGTTTAACAGCCCCGTTTATGAAGTAGAACAAAGACTTAATTCGGGTTTTACAGGTGAACTTGTAAAAATACCGCACAGCAAGTTTCCGTTTGAAGAAATAAAAAACGCCTTAATTATGGAACTCGCTCAGGATGACGGAGACAATTTTGCATCGGCGGTGTCTTCAGACTGGAAAAAGGCCTACTGGGAAGCAGAATGTC
>CAYYBZ010000013.1:0-2057 GCA_964470285.1 uncultured Oligoflexia bacterium | reverse complement strand
TATCATGAATTGTTCCCGGGAATTATAAGCCTTGCCCAGCAAAAACTTGAAAGTGAGCTGCATCCGCATGTGGGTAGATACGATGTTAATTACCTGCCCGGCGGAACAAATGATCCTGATGACCTTGACCACAACATATATTTCAAATCCAAAGAGAACTTCTCTTTTACTATAGATACCGATAATTTCCCCAGAACGCATGCAGATAATAAACTTTTCAGTCTTTTTCTAAAAAGCTTCTGGTACGTTGAAGAGGCCCAAAAGGACGTAAGAGCGGCTGACAGCGAAGAATCCATGAAAGATTTTTTGAAAGAACAGAATAGGTACGTTCCTAATCAGCTCAATCAGCAGCAGATAAAATATTACGGAGAAAGATTCAAGCAATATCTGGGACCCGGATTATTTATGACGGTTGTAAAACTATCCGGCAAACTCAGACTGCCTCATGAAAAATTATTTATGTCCTTTAAGGGCAAAACTAAAAATGCAGCATGCGTGTTCATTAACAGACAAAAGGATACCTTTAACTCCTGGCAGGATCTTTATAATCACTCTTTCATCATAGATACTGAAAACCTTGAAGAGAATCTAAGTAAAAGGTCGAACGTTTATTCCGGCGAAATCTCTGAAATAATAAATATTGAAGTTTTCCTTTTTCACTATGCCGGTCCGATGAGAATGAAAATACAGATGGGTAAAGATCTTAAAAGCTTAAAGGACCTCTCTTTTTACAGGGATTATATCGTTGAGGAAATTGATACGGTTGAAGAGCAGGAATATTACGAATGGTAAGGATTATTAAAATAGGTAAAGCGTATATTTTGGTAACGGTGATCGTTGCTTTTTGCAGCAGTGTATCTTTTGCTCAAAACGTCAAAGATGCAATTAAAAACAGTGACGCGAAACATTTAAGCACCATTGAAGCAAAATCAATTTATAAAAGGAAGGCCGGGCAGGCTTTAAAAACATTA
This sequence comes from uncultured Oligoflexia bacterium, assembly GCA_964470285.1. GTDB lineage: Bacteria > Bdellovibrionota_G > CAYYBZ01 > CAYYBZ01 > CAYYBZ01 > CAYYBZ01. Next base: position 1,086 of record CAYYBZ010000013.1, on the reverse strand, counting down.
AAACAGAACCTTAAATCCTTCTACAAGGGATCGGATTCTGCTTTGTTACCGGAAACTGATACCAAAATATGGGAATTTTATGTGAAAAAATTCAAGATAAAACTCGACGAGCAAAAGGAAAAAACGAAAAGTCCCGCCGAAATAATATCTAAAATAATTAAAGACAGGAATGAAGCTGCTGACACAGGCAAAGATGAAATTCAAAATCAGATTTACGGACCCGTATTGCAGGACGAGAAAAAAGACGAATATACGGATAAAAATACTTTTGAAAATCATATGGATCTGGTTTATCGAGAAGTGGCAAACGACAACACATTAATCTTCAATTATCTTCCAATAATACTGGACGATCATGAATGGGAATTTCATAAAAAGGGACTTGAATGGAAAATTGAAAATCCTCAGCAGCAATACATGCAGATATGGGGGGATAAAAATCAAATCAAAGACTCCTTTGATCTGATGCTCGATCAGGAAGAAGATACTGATGATTTAATCGATAAGGTCTTTGAAAAAGTTATTGATGATAAATTTTGGCTGGATTTTGCAAATGATGTAGTTGCTGTAGAAGGTGCAGATAAAGAGCTTGAAGAGATACCGGCTTACTTGAAGGCCAAGCTTAAGATAATCTACATTATAATTAATTATAGAATAGGAGAATTAAAACTCTCATCACATTACGGATACAAGCCCCAACTGCCGCATCTGTTTGACAGAGAAAACAGATATTTTAAAAAGTTAAGGGAAAAAAGAGTTGAACAGATATTCTTTATGAGAAGTCTTGGCAATTTTGTGGACGAAACGGAATCGGATTATTACAGGGAAATAGAAAATAATTTCAAAGAAGCTCTTTCTGTTTACTGGGACTATACAAAATATGAAGGAAGTCTTGATGTAAGGACAAGAAATTTTTTAAGGCAGATGAGATTTGCCGACATCATATTAAGGTATCAAACCGAGGGTATTGCTTTCAGTGACGAGGAAGTATATTTCAAAAATTGCGGTAAGATCATCTACAAGATGAAAAGAAAAGCATACATAGATGCAGGCAACAAAGAAATACCCGATAAGTTCGGGTCCGAA
>CAYYBZ010000012.1:13662-16055 GCA_964470285.1 uncultured Oligoflexia bacterium | reverse complement strand
CGATAAAAATATGAAATGTCACAACAGGAGAAGAATTATCCTCCACCGTTACAACCTTAAGACCGTTTGGTAATTGCGTTTCAGAAACCTTCAACACTTTGGCATTTGCAGTTGAAAACAAAACAAAAGTAAAAATCATCAAGATCAAAAAAGATTTAATTCTCATATCCACCTCAATTTGTTTAACATTTTGTCGAATTATATACTCTAGTTAAACCGCTAACAAGGCTCAATGAGGCCTGTTTCAGAATAAACGCTTAAAAACGGGCTTGAAACCTATTAAAAGTTGTGTAAAAACAATGTTAAATAAAACTAATATCTATTTCCAATGGAGGAATATATGAACGAAGGCAGTTATCTGGTATGGGAGTTAGCAGGAACATCTCAGGAGAGTTATGAAAAAGCTATTACAAATGCAATTTCAACCGCCGGAAGAGTAATTAATGAAATGCTGTGGTTCGAAGTCATTGAACAAAGAGGCAGAATCTCTGAAGGCAGAATCAAGGAATATCAGGTTGTCATTAAAGTCGGTGCAAAAACCGCAAAGTAATATTTTAGAATAAAAATCCTGTGATAAGTCTGATTTTTGAATACTACAACTTTTAAAAAATCTACAATTATTTCAAAATATTGTGAGTAACGCTTATTTCCTGTCGGTTTTTTGGAAATACCGCTTCAATCATTCTTATTGACTTTGATACTTAAATCGTGAGAAATACGTCTTTACGTTTAATCTTCTCACAAAGGAAACCTAATAAAATTTACGGAGGCTCTATGAGCGAGATTTTAGTTGTAACTTCTAAAGTAAAGAAAATGATTAAAGATAAAAGCGGTCTTTCCACCTCCGCATCCCTGATTGACGCCCTTTCAAGCAAAGTTGCAATGATGTGCGAAGCCGCCATCGAGAATGCCAAAAATGACGGCAGAAAAACCGTCATGGACAGAGATTTAACAAACGAATAATCGGTAAATTACCTAACTGTCTGTTTTTAAGAGATAATATTTTCTTAAAGAGTCTTGACATGGCGTGGCATAGCCGTATATATTCCTTCAAATTCAAACTAGACTTTACCGGAGGGCTTTATGTGGACTTCACGTATTAAATCGTATTTCGGTTTTGTAACGTTACTGATTGTATATACTTTTCCAACCGTTGCCGTTTTGCAGGAAACAACAATGAAGGAAATAAACAGGCAAAGGCAGCAAAATCAAAAAACCCGGGATTTTGACGATAGCAAAGAAATCCCGCATCCATATGAAAACGAAGAAACATTTGAAGGAGATACTACCCATAAGTTAATTAAGAAGGGCCGTTACGGATCTCAGAATCCCACCGATAAAGAGCTCGATCCCTTCGCGGTAAAACCCCACATCTGCAGCTACGAAGGACCGGAATGCGAAGATGTTTTTTCCAGAAAATCTACATATGAAGAAATTTTTACTAAAAATCCCGTAAGAGTCGTCATGAAGGATTTCTCTTTCACAACCTCTTACTACTGTTTCAGAGAATCTCAGCAGATTGAACCGGCGGCCACTTTCAGCTTTGATTCAACACTTACGCTTTACTGCTACGTAAAAGATTCACGGGAAAGGGAAGAACTAATAATACCTGAAGACATTAATCTTCCCAACAATTACTAAAGCGCTTTTTCAACATTCCCGTTTTCATAATGAAACAGAGCCTCTTTGATTTTTATCAAAGGCTGAAGAGAATCAACGTAAACCCTGTCAATATGCACTACATTTTTTGCATTTTTAAATGAACCGGGGCCTACCGTTCCTCCGAAATGCTCGCTTCTGCCGAAGGCTATGTGAAGGCCCAGCTTTTCATCTAAAAGCAAGGACCCGCATGCCTTTACTCCAAAATCCCCCAGTATACCGATACCGATTTCTGAAATATTGCCGTAAGCGGGTTCGTCCGTTATCATTTTTTTCTCTTTTAAAGAGGCGTTATTTTCACTTAAAACCGAAACCGCCCGGTTATTTTTGATTTGATAAATAACTATTTCATCATCAAATTGAACCGGCAACTCCCCTTCGCTCTTACTCGGGACACCCTCTTTTTCACCTTCATAAGGAACAATATAGGCTTCCCCGGAGGGTAGATTTGATACATACCCCCTCTCTCTTATAAGCCCGGTGCTTGAATGAGCCTTTCTGAATCTTAAATCGTAGTAGGATTTATAGATTTTACGGCCGCTTTCAAGAATAAGTGAAAAACCGCATGCCCTGTTCATTTTACCGGCAATTTCATCGACCTTTTGAGCAATCTTTTCATAATCCAGTCCCAGTGCAGGTATCATCTCTTTTGTAAAACCCGGCATTGAAGCTCCTCTGAATCCGTATTTTTTCGCAAGAATTTTCAAGGGAGCGCTGGCTGAAAAATACGTGGG
>CAYYBZ010000012.1:0-13652 GCA_964470285.1 uncultured Oligoflexia bacterium | reverse complement strand
CGCAGCGTGTTTCGTTTTTAAAATCGTTTATGGAGAAATTTTCGTCAGGGCCTGTTACTTTAAAAATATCTCCAGGTAATTCGTTGTTGTTGCTCCCTGCGTTTTCGAAAAAATAAAATTCCACATCTTTAAGGTTTAATGAATTCTTCTTATTTATAAATTTGTACCATTGAACCGTTATTTTTCTTGTCTGTCTCCATTGGTCGCTATCGGCAGCTTTTTCATCGGGTAAATCCATCAGAAAAATAAGGCTTTTATCGTTTTTTTTAATGTCAAAAACCTTTTTTAAAAGATTTTCAAATTCATTTTTCTTAAGATTTTCGGCCATTTTACTCCTTAGCTCTGATTGGTATATTACACATACTTTAAACTTTTTATTGCCATACAGAATCTTTACTGGCAAAGATTTAATGCATCTCTAATGATAACCTTTTGTTTTAATTATATATTTTTTCTTAATAAAAAGGGCTTTACACGCTTGCCTCACCTGTGCTAGTGTATCCAACTTTTTCAAAGTTAACCTATTTAAATTATTATTATTTTATGAGTATTGAAAAGATTAGAAATATAGGCTTGGCGGCTCACATAGATGCCGGTAAGACAACAACTACCGAAAGAATGCTTTATTTCTCGGGAATAACCAGAAAGTTAGGTGAAGTTCATAACGGTGAAGCAACCATGGATTTCATGAAGCAGGAGCAGGAAAGAGGAATTACAATTTCTTCTGCGGCAATTACATGCAACTGGAAAGATCATATTATTAACATAATTGACACGCCGGGACATGTGGATTTCACAGTTGAAGTCGAAAGATCTCTAAGAGTCTTGGACGGACTCGTTGCGGTTTTCTGCGCGGTCGGGGGGGTTGAACCGCAATCCGAAACGGTATGGAAACAGGCCGAGAGATACAGTGTTCCAAAAATTGCATTCATAAATAAAATGGACAGAACCGGAGCCAATCTTGACGAAACAATTAACCTGATGAATGAAAACTTAAGTGCCAATACCGTTCTTTTCCAACTTCCCATCGGCTCTGAGGAAAACTTTAGAGGGATAATAGACATACTTGACGAGAATTATATTACCTACGACAAATTCATTAAACAGGATAATCCTATCCCTGCCGAAGAAAGAAAAAGAGTCGATGAAGCCAGAAAAGCAATAATTGAAAAGCTTGCCGACTTTGACGATGAAATTGCAGATCTTTACCTTGAAGGAAAGCCGGTTCCTTCCGATTTAATCAGAGAGGTTACAAGAAAATGCGTTCTTAAATCATACATCACTCCCGTTTTTATAGGATCGGCGTACAATAATATAGCCGTTCAGCCGCTTTTGTCGGCCATAGTTGATTATCTTCCGAGTCCCATAGACAAGGGTAATACTACAGGTTCGGAAATCAACGGTAAAAACGGAATGGCAAACGGAAAAGTCGTTGTCAGAAAACCCACTATAAACGATCCTTTCAGCGCTCTGGCATTCAAAATCATCAACGATCCCTTCGTTGGTCAGCAGACCTTCATAAGGGTCTATTCAGGAAGAATCGTTCCCGGTGATACGATTTACAACTGTAATACAAAGATGAAGGAAAGAGTGGCAAGAATTCTTCAGATAAGGGCAAAGGAAAGAATCGAGGTAAACGAAGCTAAAGCCGGAGATATCATAGCATTGGTCGGAATGAAAAAGACCGTAACCGGTAATACGCTGTCAAATATGGAAAATCCTCTACTGCTTGAAAAGATTGTAGTACCTAAAAGTGTCGTTTCGCAGAGAATCTCTGTCGGATCTACCGAAGAAAGCAATAAACTCGGCAACGCCTTAAGACGCCTGATGCTCGAAGATCCCTCATTCACAACAATGTATGACGATGAAACAAGAGAAACCATAATTTCAGGTATGGGTGAGCTGCACCTTGAAGTAATATTCGACCGTTTAAAAACCGAATTTAATGTAAACGCGGAAGTGGGCGCTCCGGCGGTTGCATATAAGGAAACGGTGACCGCGGAATCCGGAGCGGAAGGTAAGTACGCCAAGCAGAGCGGAGGAAGGGGACAGTACGGTCACTGCGTACTCAGAGTAGAACCTAACAGGGATAAAGGTTTTGAATTTATAAATCATATTAAAGGCGGAGCCATTCCCGAGAATTATATCCCCTCTGTTGAGAAGGGTATTTTGGAAGTTATCTCAAAGGGTGTTTATGCCGGATATCCGATTGTGGACGTCAAGGTTACACTCGTTGACGGATCATTTCATGCAGTAGATTCGTCGGATATGGCATTTAAAATAGCTGCGGCAATGGGATTCAAATCGGCCTTCATGAAAGCATCACCTCAACTTTTAGAGCCCATAATGAAGCTTGAAATTGCGTCACCCGATGAATATCTGGGCGATATCATGGGCGATATTTCAAGAAGAAGGGGAAAAGTAAACAATATGAGAAGATTCAGAAAAGGCTCTCAGAAAATTTCAGCCGTCGTTCCCTTAAAAGAAACCTTCGGCTATGCAAATTCTTTAAGAACATTAAGCTCCGGCAGGGCGAATCATTCGCTGGAGTTCAAGAACTATGCCCCGCTGCCCAAATCACTGGCCCAGGAAATTCTCGAAGAATCACATTTAAAAAAATAATTGATCTATATAAAAGATTCTTTTATTACATTAACATTGCAAAAAATAGATTTTTACTCTGGTCCAGTTGCAATGACAAAATATAATTTTTCCGATAGAATATATGGAATTATTTTTTGACGGAGAAACAGAATGCTTTTATTATGGGGAGAATTTCTAGGCTTACTTCTGATAATCTCGATTGCAGCTTACATATTGAGCGTACAATCGGAAAAAATAGCAAAGAATGTGGGCGCAAATTTTACGGGCAGTGTTATTTTAGGACTTATTACCACTCTCCCCGAATACCTTTTTGTTATCTATGCATGTATAAAGCTCAAATATGACGTTGCCATAGGATCAACCGTAGGTGCCGCCGCCATGCTAGTAACCCTCGGTTACGGTCTTGTTATAATTGTCGGGACAACAAGGCTTTCGAAAAAACCCGTCAAACTGATTGAACTGTCACAAGCCACAAGGGTCGATTCGTTCTATCTTAATTTCACCGCCCTTTTGGCACTGCTTCTTGCCTGGCTCGGACACGGTTTAAGTATAATTGACGGCATAATACTGATAGCCTGCTTCGGCGTTTACGTCTATCATTCCTATTCGGCAAGCAGGAAAGTCGTAAAAGAAAAAAAATCACACGGAGAAGAGATTGAAAAAATACGCGCGAAAACAATTCTTTTTCTATTACTGGGCGCCGCAATAATAGTAGCTGCAGCCGAACCTTTTGTAGATTCCATGATTGAGGTAGCCCACTCAATCGGAATATCACCGGTTGCAATTGCAATAATTTTATCGCCGATAGCGTCTGAAATGCCTGAAAAACTTACAGCCTTCATAACGGTAAGAAGGGACGGTAAACTTGCGGAGATATCAATATGTAATTTTATCGGTTCCAAAATAAATCACAACTCCCTTCTGATCGGAATGCTTCCCGTAATAGCGATTATCACGGGTTATAACAAGGGTTTTGTTCCGGATGTTCTAACGGCACCCTTCATAATGATGACCGTTCTTACAGTTTTCGCCGCTTTAAGCCTCTCACGCAGAAAGCTTTGTAAATGGCAGGGGTTTTTGTTTTTATCGCTTTTCCTTGTTGTGATAGGTATGGCCTACTATTCAAGGTAAAGCCATATGCTGACAAGAACATTTTCTTCATTAAAACACAGAAATTACAGACTGTTCTTTTTCGGCCAGCTTTTTTCGCTGGTGGGAACCTGGATGCACTGGGTTGCCCAGCAATGGCTGGTTTATGATCTTACAGATTCTAAAGCTCTATTGGGAATAATTTCTGCCTGTCAGACAATACCTATGCTTGTCTTTGCAATACCCGGAGGTCTTGCAGCGGACAGGTTCAGTAAAAAAAATATACTTTTAGGCGTTCAGTTCGGAATGATGATTTCGGCCCTTGCAATGGGTTTTTTAGTTTTACTTAATCTGATAGAAGTCTGGCATATAGTAATTCTTGCGATATTTTCAGGAATCTGCGGAGCCTTTGCCATGCCGGCACGCCAGTCTTTTGTAATCGAGCTTGTCGGCAAAGACGATTTGATGAATGCCATAGGTCTTAATTCTTCAATTTTTAACACTGCAAGAATGCTAGGTCCTGCAATAGCCGCAATAGTAATGTCTGAATTCTCAATCGGTTACTGTTTTCTTATAAACGGCGTCTCTTACATCGCCGTTATCATCAGTCTGTTTATGATGAACGTGGATCCGGCAGGTCTACCCGTAAGTACAAAAACAGTCACCGAAAGAGTAAAAGAAGGATTCAGCTACGTTTTCTCCAACAATCAGCTTCTTTGGCTTTTTTCAATAGTTACGATAGTTGCCATTTTCGGCGTTTCGCATGTGGTTTTAATTCCCGCGTTTGCTAAAGATATTCTGCTGGTTGACGAGAAGGGATACGGATTTCTTATGACGGCAACGGGAGCAGGTGCGCTTCTGGCCGCTTTAACCGTTGCCACATTAGGAGAAAAGGCCAAGAGAAGAAAAGTTATTGTTTTGGGCGTTTTAATTTTCTGTACTGCAGCGGCTGTTTTTGCCGTTTCCCGTAATTATTACTTTTCAGTTACCATGCTTGTCTTTTCGGCTTTCGGAATAACCTCTTTTATAGCCACTTCCAATACATTTATCCAACTTTCAGTCCCAGACGGTATAAGGGGAAGAGTTATGGGTATATGGACACTTATGTTCGGAGGGGCAATGCCTTTGGGAAGTCTTCAGGCAGGGTTTGTAGCCGAGAAATTCGGTTCACCGGTTGCGGTACTTGTCGGAGTAATTATCTGCTTTGTCGGAGTCAGCGCACTGGCGCTTTTAGTTTTTTTCAAACAGAAAAGATAAGATTTGTTAGACCTGCAAACTGCAGATCGGATTTACTTACCTCAGGTAAAGCCCTTTCCCGGTTTGCACGATGAAGCGGGAGAACCTGAAACCTTTGAAGAAAATGTTGAAAGAAGTTTTTCAGTATCCATGGATTTGCATGAGGGGCACTCAACTCCTTTATCGGATGTCGAAGAGGTAATAAGCTCAAATTTATGTGAACACTTTCTGCATTTATATTCGTATATAGGCATATTTCCTAAATATTGCAATTCCGAAAATTAGTCAACCACCGGCATTAGAAAGACTGATATAAAATGAAAGTAGTTAATGAGAGGTCGGTAGCTACTTTTTATGAGCCTAAGCGGGTTCCTGCGAATGAAAAAGTAGCTACCGACCTCTCATTTAAGACTTCTTAATTTTTTATATCAAATTCCATTACTACAGGCAGATGATCGGAAAAACCCGTCCATTTTTTTGTTTTCTTATTGTATTCAAATCGGTTGGGAAATCCCTTGTCGTTAAGAGATCGAACATTGAATTCAGGGTTATCGGGATAAGTGTACATCGGAGTATAAACGGCAAAGTTTCTAACATCGGCTTTAATATTCTTGTCCTTGAATACGGAATCCGAAAAGAATATTTTGTCAAGCCTGTTCCATCTTTTACCGCCCTTATAATAGTAGCTTCCCTCCGGGATAACGGCCGTTAAGCTGCTCTTATGATCATCAGGGGTAGGTGTGCAGTAATAACCTTTCGCGATTATGCATTCCTCGTATATATCTCTAAAATAGGCTTTACCATCGGATGCGCCCTTCATGAGAATATCTTCAAATACCGCCTTGTTCTCTTTTTTAACCGTATTAAAATCACCTAGAGCAACTGAAAGCGTGCTTTTGGGAAGCTCATCTATTCTTTCCATTAAAACCCTGGCGGCTTTCTTTCTCCTTTTTAATGTTTCTTTCGAATTGCCCTGACTCGGCCAGTGATTTACAAAAAACCTGACAATCTTATCCTCTATTCTTAAGGGAACTTCTAAAATACCTCTTGTGGGTCTTACTTTTTGAATTTGATCTCTATCAAGATCGGGATCATATATCCCGTCTTCGTTTAATCCGTTAAGATCGACTTCGTGATACCTGATGTAATCTGCAACCGGAAATCTGGTTATTATGGCAACGTCAATTCCCCTGACATCGGGACCTTCCACCAACAAAATGTTATCTGCATCATAACCCATTCCGGCCAGTTCATACTCAACCATTGCCCTTAAAACATAAATATTTTCCACTTCCTGAAGGGCTATTATGTCGGGGCCCTTATAATCGTTATACGACCTTATCATCTTTGCTATGTTTACGAGCTTTATCCAGAACGTCTCATGCGTCCAGTCAAGTTTTAAGCAGAGATTTCTGTAGTAATAATTTGAATTGGACATACATGCATCGTAAGCTTCGCTGCCCTTATCCTTCATGAAAAGCGGTAAATAGGTCCAGTCATCCTTTCCTTCATCATGAACTGCATCAAAAAGGTTTTCTACGTTGTAGGACATAATTGATACTCTTTTGGCATCTGCAATCGAATAGGAAGAGAAAAATACAAATAGTAAAAAAAGAGTAATTTTGGAAGTAATCTTTCTTAATGCTTTCATTGCTCCCCCCTCATGCAAAAACCGCATTTAGCGTTTTTTGCACGTTAAACGTTAAACGTTAAACGTTCAACGTTAAAAGTAAAATGATTTATTTCCCCCAATAAGACTTGTACTTATATCTTTATTAAAGATAACGCTAAATGTCAAGAAATGAATTTATAATTAACTTAACCCCTTGTAATATTAGAGGCTCTGTGCTTAAATTCACCCTCTATCGGATATGCTTATACTTAAACAAATATTTAAGCTGATAAAGCTGATTAACTCTGAAAAAGGCAAATATCAAATCGCCTTCGGTTTTGCGTTGGGAATGATACTTGGATTAACTCCTACATTCGGACTTCATACGATATTTTTTATTTTCCTGATGTGTATTTTAAGAATTAATCCGGGTGCGGTGTTTTTAAGCTGGGCATTTTTCGGAATTGTCGCTTTTCCCTTTGACGGACTTTTTCACGCTTTAGGATACTGGCTACTAACCGATGTAAATTCCCTGCATGGAATTTGGACCAATTTGTACAACATGCCGGTTATTCCATGGTCAAATTTCAATAATACGGTAATGCTGGGTTCATTTGTAGCAGGCATTATACTTTTTATCCCTTCCGTATTTATTTTCGGACTGCTGATTGACAAATACCGGGACAGGGTACGCGACAAGTTAATGAATGCTAAATGGTTCAAAGCCTTCAAAACTACAAAGATTTATCTGCTTTATAAAAAGTACGAGCAGATTAAGGCAGTAGCAAGTTAATGAAAAAACTCAAATTCATAAGATGGGCAGGCTTGATCCCCTTCATTATCATTACGGTACTATTCTATGTATTCACCGTATATTTCATGGATATAATCCTTGAAAGAGTTTTTGAAAAACAGGCCACAAGGACAAACGGAGCTTTAGTTGAGATCAAATCGGTTAATCTGTCTTTTTTAAAATCTTCACTGAAAATAAAGCAGCTTCAGGTCACAAACCCGGATAATTTAATGCAGAATAGATTCGAAGTTGAAAACATAATATTTGATTTCAGTTTTTTACCCTTACTAAAGAAAAAATTCGTAACCGATGAAATAAATGTGACGGGTGTCAAATGGCTGACCAAAAGAGAAAAGGAAGGCAAAATTCCCGATTCATGGGCAAAAGAGTGGGAAGCTGACGACAATAAAGAATCCTTCTTAAAACCTGTGGTGGCCGAAGCATTCGATAAAATTAAAAGCGACTTAAAAGCAAATCTGCCGGACATCTCAGTAGATTCCCTAAAAAACAAATTCGATCCGAGAAAGGCAATAAATCTTAAAGAGCTTAATTCCTATAAAAAAGCCGTGGAAGTTAAGGATAAAGCACAGAGCTCCTTTAAAAAATGGGAAGGCCGGACGAAAAGTGTAATAAACGATCAGAAAAAATTTATCTCCGATACCAAGGCAAAAATTAATTCTCTAAATGCTAAAAATCTAAAAAATCCACAGGATATTCTAAACGCGATTAACACGGTTAAAACAATTAAAGGCGATATTGACAGGCAGACAAACCAGGCAACAGAAAGCCTAAAAAGCGTTTCAGGCGAAATAAAATCACTTACTAGTGAGCTCAACTCCGCCTCTACTCTAATCAAGGCCGACACTAAATCAATTGTCGATAAATACAGTTTAGGGGAGTTTTCAATAAGTAATTTCTCCAAACAGATTTTCGGCAGCGACTGGTTAAACAAATTCAAAAAATATGTTTCTTACAGTTCAAAACTAAGGCATTTAAAAGACAAGTATTCAGCTAAGGCAGGAGACAGGAAAGAAGTAAAAAGAGAAAGATTGAAGGGAATGAATATCGCTTTTCCCGTTACCGATAATACCCCGAAGTTTCTGATCAAAAAAATCAATTTATCCGCCAAAACAGGTGAAAAACAAAAGGATAATGAAGCTTATCGCGGCGAGTATAATCTCATCGCCAACGATATTTCTTCAAATCAAAAGCTTTACGGCAAACCGGCAACTGCCGATTTCAGTTTAAAAACCTTTGACGGTCCTTTTGAAAGGGCTCTTGCAGTTCTTACACTTGATTACACCGGTGAAGCTGACTCTGAATCGTTGAGATTTGACATTAAAAAATTCAAGCTTGCAGGAACGACTCTGGGTAAGGGCGGCGCTTTTCCACTGCCCATGAACGGAGGCTTTGCAGATACAACGGTCAAGGGCGGATTAACAGGAGAAAAGGCAAACATATCTGCACGAATTGATATAAGCTCTGCTTCTTATTCCTTTGAAAAAAGCTCAAATTACCTGCTGTCCCTGCTTCAGGATATTGTAAAAAATATTAAAAGTTTTATGGTTGAAATATCTTTTGAGGGAAAACTCAGTGATCCCGGATTCAAAGTAAAATCTACTTTGGACAAAGCAATTGCAGACGGTATAGGTGCGGTTTTTGAGAAAAAGCTAAACGAAGTAAGAGCAAAGGCCGAAAAATACATCCGTGAAGAAGTAGGAAGCAAAATCAAAGAGGCAAACGGCAAAATCAACGAATTTAAGAACAAAATCGAGGCTCCTCTGGCTGAAAACAAAAAGCGTGTAGAAGATCTTAAAGGTCAGGCCGATAAAAAAATCGACGAGCTTAAAAAGAGACAGTCGGGTGCGGTTAAGGGTAAAATAGGCGGCAAAACCGGCGGCGCCAAAGACAAACTCAAGGGCCTTTTCGGCAAGTAACATCTTCGGCAAGTAACATCTCCGCTCAGAGCTTCGTAAAACGGTAATTGAATTTTTCCGGTGTTTTTAGCTGTGTGCAGAATATTCTTGATAAAAATGTCCTAAAATATTATTTTAGCGCCGTTTTAACAGGTACCAAGTTCCTTTTAGAACTTTTTTCCAAACTCTTATTTAAAAAGTTCTAAAAGGAACTTGGCACCTAACCTAGGAGAATGTTATGCATAATATAGGTTCTTACGACGAAGCTCTAAAGGGTTTTGACTGGTCCAAAGCCTGGAAAGAGCTCGGCATTTCACAAGACAAACCGTTTAATATCGGTCATCTATGTTCAGATAGAATCTGCGATCAGGGAAAAGGCGATAAAACTGCCCTAATCTGGGAAGGCTTTAAGGGACAAATTGAAAAGTTCACTTTCAATGATTTAAAAATTTACTCCAATGCATTTGCCAATCTTTTAGCGCAAAACGGGATAAAAAATGAAGAAAGAGTTTTCATTTTCATGGACAAAGTGCCTGAGCTCTATTTCTCATTTTTAGGAATTCTTAAAAACGGTTCAATTGTTGCACCTCTTTTTTCGGCATTCGGCGAAGAATCACTTCTTACAAGACTACAAAACGGAGATGCAAAGGCAATTATTACAACACCGAAGCTTGTAAAAAGAATAAGAAAGGTCGTAGGAGAATTAAAAAATCTCAAATGTGTTATCGTCGCCACCGACGATGAAAGTTTCAAGCCGAAGGAAAAAGAAATTCCTTTTTCCCGCAAAAACTCAAAAAAAATCGAAAGTTTTGACTGGTTTAAGGCGGGCAAAGAAACTCCTTCGGTTTTACATTACACATCGGGAACAACAGGTCAGCCTAAGGGAGCCCTTCACGTTCACGGCTCTATAATTCAGCAAAGTTTAAGCACGAAATGGGTTTTGGATTTAAAAGACGATGACATTTACTGGTGCACCGCCGATCCCGGCTGGGTAACAGGAACCTCTTACGGGATAATCGGACCGTGGAGCCTGGGGGCGGCCCAGGTAGTACTCGATTCGGGTTTTTCAGCCGAAAAATGGTATGACGTTATCCAAAGACATAAAGTAACGGTATGGTATTCTGCCCCGACTGCCATAAGACTTCTAATGAAAGAAGGCGATGAAGTAATCAAGAAATATGATCTTTCTTCATTAAGACATCTTTGCAGCGTCGGTGAACCTTTAAATGCCGAGGCGGTTGTATGGTCGAAAGAGGTTTACGGCCTGCCATTCCTTGATACTTACTGGCAGACCGAAACCGGCTCAATGATGATAACTAATTTCCCCGGAATGGAAGTCAGACCCGGATCAATGGGCAAGGCTTTTCCGGGAATTAAAGCAGCTGTTTTAGATTCGAATTATGAACCTATAAAGGAACCGGGAGCAGCCGGACTTATTGCCATGAAGCCGGGATGGCCCTCAATGTTCAGAACCTACTGGCAGAACAAGGAAACTTACGACTCCAAGTTTAAAAACGGATGGTATCTTGCAGGCGACAGATCAAGCATAGATAAAGACGGATACTTCTGGTTTGCCGGGCGTGACGACGATGTTATCAACACCGGCGGGCATCTTGTCAGCCCTTTTGAAGTCGAATCAGCGCTTCTGGAACATGAAGCTGTAGCGGAATCGGCGGCAATAGGAAAACCCGATAAGATTAACATGGAAGTTGTAAAAGTTTTCATAGCTTTAAAACCCGGTTTTGAAAAAAATGAAGATACGGAACTTGAAATTATGAATTTTGTCAGAAAGAGATTATCTCCTCTTGCAATGCCTCAGGATATTGAGTTTGTCGACAAACTTCCAAAGACGAGAAGCGGAAAGATTATGAGAAGGTTACTTAGAGCCCAGGAAAGAGGCGAACCGATAGGAGACACGTCCACTTTGGAAGACGATTAAAAATAAAAATCTGTTTAAAATAAAGGAGAAGATTTATGAGTAACATTGAAGAGACTAAAAAAATGATAATTGAATATGTTAAAAATGAATTTTTAGTAGACGATTACGACGATGTAGAAGTAAACGAGGAAACCGCATTAATTTCTTCGGGTATTGTCGATTCATTTTCAATGGTTTCATTAAAAACATTTTTAGAGAAAAAATTTGCAATTCAGATTCCGGATGCCAAAGCTTCCCCTGAAGCGTTTGATTCAGTAAATAACATCATGAACCTTTTAAAGGAATTCGGAAAACCTTAAATTTTAGCGGAGGGAATAATGGTCTACAGTCCAAAGGCAAAGGATTTTTATACAACTACGCTGCAGGACATTGAATCCAAGGGCTTAAAAAAGGAAGAACGCTATATCAAAAGTCAGCAGCATGCCGACATTAAAGTTGAATTTCCAAAGGGCGACGAACCTAAAGAGGTTATCAATCTTTGCGCAAACAACTACCTGGGGCTTTCATCACATCCGGAAATATTAAAGGCCGCTCATCAGGGGCTTGACGAGAGAGGCTACGGGATGAGCTCGGTCAGATTCATATGCGGAACCCAGGATATACATGACGAACTTGAGAAAAAACTTTCAAAATTTTTGGGGATGGAAGATACAATTTTGTTTCCGTCATGTCTGGACGCAAACGCGGGAGTTTTCGAAGTTTTACTGGATAAAGAAGACGCAATGATAGCCGACAAGCTTGTTCATGCCTCAATTGTAGACGGCATGAGACTTTGCAAGGCTCAGCAATACGTTTATAAACATTCAAATATGGCGCACCTTGAACAGAAACTTCAGGAAGCGCAGGAACAGCGTTTTAGAATGATAATCACCGACGGCGTTTTCTCAATGGATGGAGATATAGCAAAACTTAAGGAAATTTGTGATCATGCAGATAAATACGATGCTTTTGTCCTTGTTGACGACTCTCATGCCTCCGGCTTCATAGGAAAAACAGGCAGAGGAACTCATGAACATTGCGGAGTTATGAACAGAGTGGATTTGATTACCACAACTTTGGGGAAAGCCCTGGGAGGAGCTTCAGGCGGATGTGTCTCCGGTAAAAAAGAGATGATTGATCTTTTAAGGCAGCGTGCAAGGCCCTATCTTTTTTCAAATACCGTTGCTCCTGTAATAGTTTCCGCGGCAAATAAGGTTCTGGATATCGTTTCGGCAAGTACGGAAAGAAGAGACAAGCTTGAAAAAAACACAAAGTATTTCAGGGAAAAGATGACTAAGGCAGGATTCGATTTAAAAGCCGGTGAAACGCCGATAGTTCCTGTAATGCTTTACAATGCAAAGCTTGCCCAGGATATATCAAGAGATCTTTACTATGAAGGAATTTACGCGGTAGGATTTTTCTTCCCCGTAGTAGCCCAGGGACAGGCAAGAATAAGAACACAGATTTCTGCCGATCATGAAATGGATCATCTCGATAAAGCTATTGCAGCTTTCACAAAAATCGGCAAAAAATACGAAATACTTGGGTTGGATAAAAAAGGGATTATAGCTAAATACGGAATGTAATTTAAGTAAATGTTTTTATAAAATCGAGGACTACTTTTTCATTCGCCGGAAACCCACGAGGCTCAGAAAAAGTAGTCCTCGATTTTTTACATAGAATTTTTATAAAAAATTCATTCAATGCAGAATAAGTGTTTTTTCTGAGCCTCGTTAAGTTTCGGCGAATGAAAAAACACTTATTCTGCTTTTAAGTCACATTTTTGCAACAACTACAAAGGCAATTGCTTTATCTTTACAGTGGGAGAGTGAAATACTAATTTCCAAATTCTTGGGGATGCTTTTCTTAACTACTTTTACTTTGGGCAGGCCGGATTTTTCATTTTTGATTTCAATGTCTCGGTAGTATGCCGTGATTCCGAAAGACTTCAAGGCTTTAATAACGGCCTCTTTTGCACAAAATCTGACGGCTAAATGTTGAGAAGGCTTCCTTTTAGTAAAGCAGTATTTAATTTCATTAAGCGTATAAATTGTTTTCAGCGAAGAAGATTTTTTTGAGACGGCCATTTTATCAAAGCGGTTTATGTCCTCAATATCAACGCCTGTAGCAAAGCTTGGTCTTACTTTCTTGTCTTTTTTCATAATTTCTGCTCTATTTAATCCATAGAGAACACTAAATCAATATTAATTAATAAGGAATAAAATGAAGGCATTAAATGATTTTAAAGAGGGAATAGGCTATATATTCAAGGGCATAAATTTCTTTCTTAAAAACAGGGATTTATGGAAATACATCTTAATTCCTTACCTTATAAATTTCATCATTTTTATTATTTCCCTAATTCTTCTTTACTACTATCTTGATGATTTAACGGTTTTCTTCCGTGAGAAGCTGGGTCTTGAATACGGCAGCTACCCTAATATTGCCTGGTACACAAAAATATGGATTTTTACTCTTAATTTC
>CAYYBZ010000011.1:0-17769 GCA_964470285.1 uncultured Oligoflexia bacterium | reverse complement strand
ATCTTCAGAAGTAAAAATATCTCCCGACCATTTTTCCATAATTAGCAGGATTCCAAGAAGTTCACCTTTTGATTTAATGGGCATTAAAAGCTTGATTCCGATATTTTTCAGATTGTCGATATCCTTTTTTGTTCTTATGTTTCTTAAATCACCCAGAAACTGGGGTTTGTCATAATGAGACAGATTTTTAATTAAAACAGAGCCCGATCTGTCAAATCTTGCCAGATCGATTCTACCCTCATCCATACCGTTCGACATCTGTATATTGGGAAAATCGGCGGTTTCGCTTATGTAGGTAATGAAACATGCTCCCTTAAGCCCCACAAGGTCCGCTAAATCCTTTACAAGAAGCTTTGATATGTCCTCAAAATGAATATCAGCGGAAAGTCTGTTGGAAAAGTTCATCAGAGTCTGCAAGCGATCGTATTTTGCCTTAAAAAGTATTTTGTAGATAAGTATTCTTACGTTTTTGATCAAAGGTCTGTAAATAAAGGCTCCGATAATCGCCATAAATGCAAAAATCCCTATCAAGCCTTCGGGCTGCATAACACCAGGCCAGATAAAACCTACCATTGTCATGATTACGAAGTATGAAAGTATTACTATTCCTGTTGATAGGGCATAGGTAAGACTCATTCGGATTACCCGGTCAATATCGAAAATGTTCTTTTTTAAAATTGCGTACGTCATAAAAATCGGGAATACCAGAGAAATCAAAATTGCTTCATCCAGATAAAAAAGCGCCCTTTTAAAAATAAAATTTGCAGACCACAGACCTACTGCGGAAGACGCTATGATAACTCCGGCAAGCATGACTTTTGCCCTGTCCTTGGCCACATTCGTTTTTGCCGATATCAAACTGTCAATAATTAAACCCAGATTTATTAATAGTGTAAATGCAACAAAAAACGATGAAACCTTTGAAAGAACTATTGTAATATCCTGATTGAATAGGAAGTATTGTCTTAGAGACACGAGAATAATCGCTATAACGTATGTACTGGCTATTATAAATGTCCGGCTGTCGGAAATTTTTCTGTCTTCCCTGAATATAGCAAACAGATGAACCGCAACTGCAGCTATTAAAGGATAAATCTGAATATATCTGAAAAATGTATAGGATGTATACGATTCGAAAAGAACTATGCAAAAAACACCTATTAGCGAACAAAAAACAAAATATAAATAGGAAATCCTCAGATCAGGCACATAAAATATGGTAAGGGCACCCAAAGTAATAAAAATTAATCCTATTGAAAAAGGTGCCAGGAATGAAACAAGAAAATCCCAGGCAGAAATCTTCTTTGCAGGAACTACAATAGTTTTTATTTCCCTGCCGCGTTCAATCGTATAGTAGTAGGGATCTGAAACTTTGGCTTTTCTTATAAGCAAATTGAATTGTTCTGCACTTTTAAGTTCAACCTTATTAAGCATTAATACCTTATCAAGGGGTTTAAGACCGGCCTCAACACCAGGCCACGTTCCTCTCTGGCCCACTGATACCATAAGATTCTGTCCTATAAAAAATCCCTGAAAAGGTTGGCCCACTTTTCTTACGGCCTTATATAGTGAAAATGCCCCTGCCGAAAGAGAACAGATTATCAGTAAAACAACCCAGAAGGTTTTGTTAATTCTTATGGGTTGAAAGAAAATATTATTAACTGTCTGTTTATCGATTCTGATCATTAATCAAAACTCTTTTGAACATATCCGTACAAACCGGTAATCTTGCACAAAAAAGTTCAATAGAAGGTTTTTTATTGAATTATCGGGTATTTAACACATTTTGCATTGAATAGCAAAGGCTCCCGGTTCATTTGAAGAAATTGATAGGTATCGGACTTAAGCTATCACGCATCATACCGTTACCCAACTCCCCGAATACACCCTGTCCCCAGCAATTTACATTCCCGTCACCGGTGACCGCGCAAACAGAGTTATTACCGGCCTTAATATCAATTACATTGGAAATATCCGTTACATTGACCGGTGTTACTGAATTGCTTGTAGTATTGTTTCCAAGCTGACCATGGGAGTTTGTGCCCCAGCATTTTACCCTTCCCTCAGAGACAAGAGCACAACAGGAATATGATGAACATGCAAGCTCATCAACATCTGTAAGGTTTTCTACAGGTCTTGGGATATAAGTCGAATCCCCGGTACTACCCAAAGCATAGCCTGTATTTGAACCCCAGCACTTGACTGTCTTGTCATCTAAAAGGGCACAGGAATGAAGAAGACCTAGCTCTACATCAATCGCGTTGTCAATATCGGCAACATCATAAGGCTCTGTAACCGCCGAGAAATTTGTTGGATGTCCCACTCCATAGATATAATTCCACCCCCAGCATTTTACTGAACCGCTGCTCATAACAGCACAGGTATGAATTGCTCCTGCACTCACGTCAATAACGTTTTCGGAAAGATTAATTACATCAACCGGAAGAGATGAAGACTCCTGAAGACCGTTACCGAGAGCACCATACTGCCCCCATCCCCAGCATTTGAGTGAACCGTCACTGAGTATTGCGCAGGCATGCCTTCCTTTTACGGAAATATCAACCGCATCGACTATACCGGTAACAAAAACGGGTGTAAGTGATGAATTAAACTGTCCGTTTCCGAGCTGCCCTGAAGTTCCCTGTCCCCAGCACCTTACTGTCCCCGGGCCTGTCAAAGCACAGTTAGAAGAAACTCCCGAAGAAATTGACGATACGTCAGTTAACTGAGGAACACTTACAGGATAAGAATGACTTTTGTAATCACCGTTTCCCAGCTGTCCTTCGTTATTGTTTCCCCAGCACTCGACATTTCCCGAACCGGTTACCGCACAGGAATGATACCACCCTGTAGCCAGAGAAGTGATTGTTCCTGAAACAAATGTATCAACCGGGACCGGACTGTTTTCAAAAACTTCCATTCCCATTTCACCATTAGCGTTACTGCCCCAGGTTTTTGTTTTCCCGTCGGTCAGGACAGCAATTGTGTGTTTATCAAGACACGATAAAGATTTTGCATCGGAAATATCGAGCGTAGAAACAGGGATAAGACTGTATCTTACCGAGCCGTTTCCGATTTGACCTAAATCCGCATTTCCCCAGCAGCTGACCGAATTGTTTGACAGTAAAGCGCATGTGTGGCTTTCACCTCCACAACCGCTTACTACATCCGTAATTCCAACAACCTGTACGGGTAAGTGCTGCTGATTGGTTGTGTTGTTGCCGATCTGCCCTGCTGAGTTTAAACCCCAACACATCATCTCGCCGGAACTCATTACACTGCAGGAATGTTCCCTTCCTGCCAAAATCCCTGCCGAATTTTCGATTACTTGAACCTCTTGAGGCAGGGGTTGACTTTCAGTATTATCGATACCCAATTGCCCGTAAGAATTTCTCCCCCAGCATTTTATTTTTCCGTTACTAAGAAGAGCGCATGTATGTGCCATACCCGAATCAATATCTATTGCGTTATCTACATCTGCCACACTGACAGGTACATCTGAGTCAATTGTTATTTCACCGTTTCCAAGCTGTCCTTCATTATTCCTGCCCCAGCACTTTACGGAATTGTCCGAAAGAAGCGCACAGGTATGGTAATAACCGCATGAAACTTTTAGCGCGTTTGTAATATTTAAAACATCCACAGGTATTGACTGTGCATCTGGCTGTCCGTTTCCAAGTCTGTAAAATGAACCTGATCCCCAGCATTTTATCTCTCCTGTATTCAAAACTGCGCATGCATGATATTCACCGCTTGAGACCATCAAAGCATTGTCAATATTTAAAACTTCAACCGGAGAAGTTGACGTTTCGTACAAACCGTTTCCAAGCTGACCGCTTGAACCCTGTCCGATACATTTGACATAACCGGAATTAGAAACGACACAGCTGAAATTTTTACCAGCAGAAGCGGAGACAACTTCGGTTCCGAAAACTATGCTTGGTTGACTTAAAAGTTCTATATCGAAAACTTCAGGGTTAATTATTATCTTTACGTTCTTGGTTCCGGGCTGTGTAGTTGACAGCCAGCCATTAGCGATTCCTTCGGCATCCGTAATCTGATCTTCGGCAAATGAATTCCCATCTCCGGAGGCATTGAATCTGACAATTTGGCCCTCAATCGCTTTTCCGCCTTTAGTTAACACTTTTACGGTAATATGCGCTCTTTCCAGACCATCCGAAGCAATGTTATTATCAGGTGAAACTTCAACGGTTGAATCGGTGATGTTTATATCAGTTGTAAGATTGAATCCCCCGCCTGATGAACCTGTAGAACCGCAGGAAACAAAGATAAATAGAAGCATTACCGATAAGACTATTTTTATTAGTTTTCCCATAATACCTAAACCCCAATATTGATTTTTAAAGAATTAAAGACGGGATTTTCCCCTCCCACTTGCAGCATATCAAAGCAATATTTATGCCACCTCAACCATTTAATATTACAGCTATTTTTTGGAATGACTCAATTCAGGCACACAATTGCAAGAAAAATTTTCATAGGCATTTATCCTTTAAACACAAGAGCTTATACTAATAAAAGCAAAACAAATCGGAATCAAGGCTATCCTTATGATATCTCAATGTTTTTGGAAATTACAAAAGTTACTTCCGGTAACTTCAATTTACACTTACATAAAGCTTTGAGGATCTATATCAAGCTTAAAGGAAAACTCCTTACTCTTTTTAAGCATATTTTCGAACTCAGTTGAAATCTTCTTAATGTACTTTGAAAATAATTTATCGTCCGTAGATTTTATAAGCATTTGATATCTGTAAAGTCCTTTAAGCCTTTCAAGAGGACTTGGACACGGGCCTAAGATCTCAATTGAGCCTTTGAAGTCAGGTTCATTTTTGATGATATTTGCCTTTGTTTTCAACCTCTTTGAATTTGCTTGTATTACTTCTAGATCTTTAGCCGAGAATCTTACACAAGCCAACCTTACAAAAGGCGGGTATTTAACGTCTTTTCTGAAAATTATTTCCTTTTCAAAAAAACCCACAAAATCCTGTTTTGAAGCCTCTTTTATACTGTAATGTTCCGGATTATACGTTTGTATAATAACTTTTCCCTTTTCTTTTCCTCTGCCGGACCTTCCCGCAACCTGGGTTAAAAGTGAAAATGTTTTTTCACATGCTCTGAAATCCGGAAGGTTAAGCGAAATATCGGCAAGTATAACGCCCACCAGGTTGACACCTTTTACATCCAGGCCCTTGGAAACCATCTGAGTTCCGATCAGAATATCTATTTTCCCGGCTTCGAGTCGTCTTATAATCTTTTCATGAGAAAATTTTCTTCTTGTCGTATCTCTGTCCATTCTTTCAACTGAAAGATCCGGGAAATGAGCCTTTATTTCCCTCTCTACCTGTTCGGTTCCGAATCCCAGCCGTATCAAGCTTTTTGCACCGCATGTATTACAAAATCCATAAATATTTACTGAATAATCGCAGTAATGGCATATAAGTTTGGCCGTGTTATCATGATACTTCATTGAAACCGAACACTCGGGGCACTTTATGGCTAAACCGCACCTTGCGCAAATGACGGCCGAGGAGAATCCTCTTCTGTTTAAAAATAAAATTGTTTTCCCGCCCTCTTTTGAGTTTTTACTTATGGCATTTATAAGTTTTTCCGAGAGAAAACTACGCTTTCCGAACTTACCTCTCTCCTCTCTTAAATCTACTATTTCAACATCTGGAAGACCGAAATCGGTAACCCTGGACTTTAGTTTTAAGAGTTTAAACTCACCCTTAAGAGCCCTGTGATAGCTTTCTAAAGAAGGAGTAGCGGATCCTAAAATGATAACTGCATTTGAAGCTTGAGCCCTAAGAATAGCCAAATCCCTAGCATTGTACATGATTCTGTCTTCCTGTTTGTATGACTGATCATGCTCCTCATCAACGACAATTATTCCGATGTTATCGAGAGGTGAAAAAAGGGCCGACCTGGCACCAATGACAATTTTCGACTCTCCCTTTATTATTTTTCTCCACTGATCGTACCTTTCTCCCAAAGACATAGCGGAATGTATGACGGAAATAATGTTGCCGAACCGGGCCCTAAATCTTTGAACAAACTGCGGAGTAAGGGATATTTCAGGAACAAGCGCCAAAGCACTTTTATTCTTTTTAAGAGTTTCTTCAATTAATCTCAGGTATACTTCTGTTTTCCCTGACCCCGTTATTCCGTAAAGCAGGTACTTTTCATGCTCTTCAGAAATAATTGATCTCTTAACGGTTTCTACAGAGCTATTCTGATCTTCAAAAAGGTTCGGAGGATTATCTTTTTTTACATTCTCGTCCAGGTAAGGTGATCTTTGCTTTTCAACCATGGTCTCAATAATTAAATTCTTCTGTTTTAAACAATTAATTGCTGTCCAGGGCGATTTCATAAGTTTTTTCAGCGAATCAGCGGGAATTTTTCCACCTGTTTTTTTTAAATAATCAAGAATGAATATTTCCTTTTTTGATCTGATTTTATGATTTTCAAAGATTACTTTAGGATTAAGCTCGATGAATCTTTGCGATTTTACTCCTACCTTTGCTCTTGTAATTTTCAGAGAAAAATCGATCAATCCCTCGTTTTCAAGTTTTTTAAGATCTTTAATATTCAGGCCGAATTTGCTTTGAGCCATTTTTACAGGTATTACCTTCATATTTTTTAAAGCAGATAAAAAGGTTTTTTCCTTTTCCGGAAAAAGGTGAAAATCCAGTCCACCGGCAGGTTCTACATAGAGGTCACTTTTCCGGTCAAGGCCCGGAGGTATTGTCATTTTTATCACTTCGGTAAGCGAAGCCGCATAATATTCAGAAACCACTTTTAAAAACTGCAGGGTTTGATGAGAAAAAGCCCGTAGTGGATTTAAAACGGAAATAATATTTTTAACGCCTTTTAAGTCAACTTCCTTTTTAAGGTCAGTAACATATCCGGTTATTTTTCTTTTTCCAAAAGGGACCAGCACAATGCTCCCTATCTCAATACACTTTAATTCTTCCGGTATTCTGTAAGAGAATGTTTTTTTAAGCGGAAGAGCTACTGCTATCTGTGCGTATTTATCTTCCATGGAATCAATTGATATTTTCGTCGGCGGGTTTGTATTTTTTCTTGAGGTAATCGATGCTGAAAATCTTATCGGGAAGCTTTACATTCGTGTCAACTGTCTTAACGTCAATTTCTTCCTTCAAAACACCTTTTTTAAATACTTTCATGCGCATCGGCCAGTATTTTCTGCCCGTAAATTTACGGTAATTACCGAATTCATAATAGAATCCGGAGTCTTCCAGGTCTTTTCCGTGGATATAACCGTATGAGTAGGCCAACGGCCAGAAGCTTTCTCTGTCAACACACAAAAGCGGGGAGTTTTCCGCTGGATTTTGCAAAACAATACTGACAACTTCATTCATTTTAAATAGACTTGCCTTGGGTTTCTTTATCCCCTTTGAAGAGAGAAAGAGGTTTAATTCATCAACATCCCTGCTTAAATAGAAACCAATAATAAACGGCATGCTGATCTTCGACTTGGGGGCAATCCACTTTCCCCCTCTAACGATCAATCCTTCCGTTCCTTCAAGTACAATCATTGTCGCATAGTTTTCTTTTGTAGAAATCTTAAGATATTTCCAGGGCTGTTTGATAAAAACCTTCTCGGAAACCTCGGCCGTTTTCTTTCCCATATCATCGTAAACTATTTTGTTCTGTGTAATACGGTAAGTTTTAATATCTTTATTACCCTTTACCGTATCCTCATATATATATTTTACGTCAGGTATAAAGCCAAAGGCTAAAGAAGTGTTTAATGAAAATATAATTGTCAATATAATCGTAGAAATTATCGGCATTCTTTAACGCTCTCTACGACAATGTTTTTAAGCGTTTCATCTCTTAAAGCAAAAGATACGTTCGCTTTTACAAAGCCGCTTTTATCCCCTATATCGTATCTGTCACCGAAGAACTCTACGCCTACGAATTCTCTTTCATTCATAATAACCTCTAAAGCCGTAGTAAGCTGTATCTCGCCGTCTTTGGCCGGTTTTACCTTTTTTAGAATTTCAAAAGTATTAGGCGGTAATACGTATCTTCCGACTATAGTCAAATCCGAAGGCGCCTTGTCTACCGGAGGCTTCTCAACGATTTTCTGTATTTTATAGACTCTTTCATCAACCATCGGCCCGTCTATCACACCGTAACTTGATACTTTTTCTTTCGGAACTCTCTGTATTGCAACAGTAGGGGCATTTCTGTCTTCGCTGATTTCCATTAGCTGTTTTATTGCTGGTGTAACGCTCACAATAATGTCGTCAGGAAGAATTACCGCAAAAGGTTTGTTTTTAACCGCTTTCTGAGCTTTCAAAATAGCATGCCCCAAACCTAAAGGTCTGTTCTGATAAACGAAGCTGTATTTAAGCTTTTTAGACAGATTATTAACAGAATCTAAAAAGTGAGAGCGATTTTTCTTTGAAAGTGCTCTATCAAGTGCGGGTGATTTTTTAAAATGCCTGTAAACCGATTCCTTGCCCTTCGAAATTACAAAGACCACCTTTTCTATTCCTGCGCGTGCGCACTCTTCAACTATATATTGGATTGCCGGCCTATCAATTATGGGAACCAGCTCTTTGGGTATAGCCTTGGTGGCAGGCAGGAACCTGGTTCCTAAACCGGCTGCAGGAATAATAACGGTTTTTACTTTTGAAAACATTGTATTAAGGTGGGAAAATATCAAATAAACTAACGAGATTCCAGTCTTTTCTCTTCATGCTCCATATCGGTTTTACATTCGATACAGTAAGTTGTAACCGGCCGCGCTTTAAGTCTTTTTTCCTCGATTTTTTCACCGCAGTTGTCGCAGATTCCGAATGTTCCGTCTTCAATACGGTTTAACGCCTCTTTTATTTTTAATATTAATTTTCTTTCGCGATCCCTGATTCTTAAAAGAAAATTGCGGTCGCTTTCAAAAGACGCCAGATCAGTTAGGTCGGCAAAATTCTCCTTGGATTCGGTCAGGCCTTCCATTGATTTTTTAGCTTCCCTTATGAGGGTTTCCATTCTTTCAGTTAGGATTTTCTGGAATTCATCAAGCTTTTTTTTGCTATACATAAATCGCCTTTCTAAAGAATTTTCATAGAAAAGAAACCCTTAAAACCTTTGCTGATAAATATCTTAAGCTATTTTTGATAATAACCAGAATTCGCAAAACTTGTAAAGGATTATTTATATAAGAGGTTAATATTACATCTTTTTTTAGTTGTTTTTGCCTTTTTGCGGCGTTTTCCTATTTGCTGCCTTTTTTACCTGTTTTCCGTAATCACATATATAGATGACAGGGCAAATGCTGCAAACAGGACTTTTCTTGCAGAAATGCTTGCCCAAAATTACTATCTGGGCGTGAAAATCATTATAGAGAATGTAATCAGAAGGAAGATTATCCATAAAGAATTTCTGAACTTCACAATATGTAAGTCCTACTTTTATCAGGCCGATTCTTGTAAAAACTCTGTTCGTATAGGTATCTACAACAAAGATCGGCTTATTAAAGGCGTAAAGGATTATGCTGTCAGCCGTTTCATTTCCTATTCCGTTAATTTCCAGAAGTTTTAACCTTAATTCCCGAAGATCGAGTTTTTTCATTTTTGAAATATTTTCATCAAAATTCTCTCTTATAAAATTTACAAAATTCTTTAATTTTTTTGCTTTCTGATTGTAATAACCTGAAGGCCTTATCAGTCCGGCGAGTTTATTGGCCGGTATTTTTAAGATAGAATTATAGTCAAGAAGCCCTTCTTTTTTTAAGTTAGCAATTGCCTTTTCAACGTTACTCCAGGAAGTATTCTGTGTAAGAATGGCTCCGACTATAATTTCGAATTGAGTTTTTCCCGGCCACCAGTTTAAATTCCCATTTTTCTTTCTTAAAGCCTCATATATTTTTATCAGTATTGCGGCATTTTTCCTCATCCCCTGGTTATTATGCCAACATACAATTTTATTGGTATTGAAAAATTGCAGGCTGTGCTTTTTTTCGAACGTAAGCAGGTTTCAGTGAAGAAAAAGCACAGTCTGAAATTCTTCAATATTTATAATATTTTATCTTTGTTGCACTAATAACTTAGAATTGCTAAATTTCAGTGTATATGCTAGATATTAACCCCGTGAGTGAAAAGAGAAAAAAGAACCGAAAAATAGTATTAATAACAGCATACTGCCGTTCTCCCGAGGGAATGAAAATAGGGCATACCCTTGATATATCAGAGGGGGGCATGTTTTTAAAAACAACCGATTTTTTCAGCGTCGGAGAAGATTTAAGTATCGAGTTCGAAATACCCGGTCTTAAACAAACATTATCGGCCAAAGGCAAAGTTGTATGGGCCACGCCTCAAACCCAAAGAGAATTAAAACCCGATCTTCCCGGATGCGGGGTTGAATTCACTGACATAACAAACGAAACACTTACAGAACTTAACAAATATATCAAAACAGTAACCGGCGAATCTATATATACCGATGAATGGTAGGATAATCTAGTCAAAAAGGTCAAGTTCCCCCGACTGTGATTTCTTTTTGGATTTCTTGGGTTTTCTTTTAGGAGCAGGCTTTCTTATTAATTTTTCTGTATGTGTTTTAGGTGATAAATTCTCAAATTTCCCCTTGTAAAACTCTCTAGATAAAAATTTCGAATAGTCGCTCCAGGATTCATTGCCCGTTTCCCCTGTAAGGTTACTTATAGTGTTTATTTTGGCATCCATATCGTCAAGAAAGTGAAGCACGACGGCTTCAAGGGTCTGGGGCAGCTTTGGAGATCCGTATTCAAGATGACCGTGATGGCTCATTATCATGTGTTTTATCAGTAACAGTGTTTCCCGGGGAAAATCCTTTAATCCGGCGGCTTTTTGGGAAACCATTTCAACCCCCATGGAAATATGCCCCAACAGTTTTCCCTCATCGGAATAAGAGAAAGTTCTGTCAACATTGATCTCTTTGGTTTTTCCAATATCGTGGAAAAATACACCTGCCAGAAGAATATCCCGGTTTATAACCGGATAATGCTGCCCCATCATAACGGCAAGGCGCGATAAAGAAAGAACGTGCTCTAAAAGACCTCCGAGATAAGCATGGTGCACACTGGTTGCAGCCGGAGTTTTATAAAAAGTTTTTAAGAATTCTTTATCTTCGATAAAACTGAAAATAAGTTTTCGTATACGGCTACAAGAAATCTGATTATAGATTTCGCGAAGATCTTCAATCATCTTATCCGGGCTAAGCGGAGATGCTTTGATAAAATCTTTAAGACACACATTATCATCATCCAGCATGGAAAGATCGTGAACCGTAATTTGGAGTTTTCCGCGGTATTTGGTAACTCTACCTTTTATAAGTAAGAAATCTTTAACATCAAACAATTCGTCATACTTGTCCGCATTTTCCCAGACTTTTGCCTCAATATCGCCCGATTTATCACAAAGAATTAAAGTCAGATACGGAGAACCGCTTCTTGATAGACCTTTTTGCTTTTTCTTTACAAGAAAAACATCCTTTAGCAAATCACCGTCCGATAAATCTTTAGCGTAAATTTTTTTATCTTCTATTTTCATAAACACATCCCTATCAGCATTAAAAAATTCAGGCAATTGTTAATTTATATTTTTTCTATATTACTCGCTGCGTTAATAAATACGCCTCATATCATTACAGAAAAATGGCATTATCCGTGTTAGGCTTATTTAACAGTCTAAAATCAATTGCCCCCTGCATCATTTTACGCTTGACATCATTAAGGAATTGTTGTTTTCTTGCGTCAATCAAATTGACGACAGCGTTATTTAACAAATTTAAACCATTTTTTAATGGATAAATATTGGAGGGACGAAGGAAGGAAACCGAATAACCGATAAGTTATTCGGAAATCGGGAGGAGGTTTTAAATTGGTATTTTGCTGTCGTTTCGTCCTTGCATTACTTTTAAGTTTATTTTTATCCTGTCAGAGTGAAGAACTCACCGAAACAAAACCGGCACAAAACACTAACAGACAGATACTGGTTGAAAAGCCTTCCCCGGAAAAAATCCGCCAGATCGAAAAGAAGAATTCTATTAAGCTAAACGACGAATCCATAAAACTTTCCGGATTAAACAATCTTGCGAAAGAAGAATGTGACGGAATAGACAACAACAAAAACGGTTTAATTGACGAAAACTGTTTCGGCTGTTGCAAAGGTTACGAACCTGCAGATTTTGACTGTGACGGTCAGATAACTGCCAATGACTGCAATTTCCCTCTTCTGATTGCCCACAATAAAACCGTTGCCAGAAACAATTATAAATGTGCCGATTTAGATTCAAACGGATCAATCGGATTAAACGATTCATTGGAATGCATGAAAATTCTTAGTGAAAGGGGTTCAAAATGACTTTAAATTTCTTTGGCAAAAATTTCTCTAAAACCCTTACTGTCTTATTTACCAGTCTGGCAATGATTTTTATTTTGCAGCGAAATGTTTGTGCGCTTACTAGCGGTCCCCTTCAGCCTGAAGTTGCGACATTTTCGACTGTCGGAAAATCTGGCCAGTACGTTGATAAGGCTACCGGAGATTTTATATGGTTTACTCCGATCGTCGACATACCCGGTAGAGGAGGCCTCAACTTATCTCTTTCACTTAAATATTCAGGGGGAATCAAAACGAATCAGGAAGCCAGCTGGGTAGGTCTTGGTTGGAACTTAAGCCCGGGGGTAATTTACAGAACAACGGGACATGTACCGGAAGATTATAAAGGGGGATCTGCCTGGACGGTGAAAAGAGGTTCAGGATCAAGTATAAATATCGGAGCTTTCGGGCTGGGTTATTCCAGCAGTCATTCAGGCGGCAAAAGCTCCAGCGGCTGGTCTATTTCATCGGGCGTTATAAATTCCATTACGAATTTTATGTCATTTTTCTCAATATTCGGCGGATATTCCAAATGGAACATTCATTTTGATAAAACATGGAGTGTTTACGGATACGGACATTTTGAAAATCCCTCTTCAAAAGGCGGATGGGATTATAACTGCGCAACGGAATGTTTTCGAAGAGAATATCATAATCAGGCACTTGCATTTTCAAACGGAGCATATGCGCCCTCTCCCCCAATGGATGATTATATAGTTTCCGGACCCGGACCTTCCGGAGAATTAATACCCTGGAGACCTAATTTTCAGCTTAAGGGATATTACGTAGACAATCAATACAACAATACAAACAATATAGCCGGTTCAATAAAATTTTATTTTGCAGATCATAAAGGTACAGATCCCGACTGGACACCTCTAACCAATACTGAAAATCACAGCGCAGTCAGAGTGGAGCATGAAATGTCCGCTACAACGGGTCGCATAGAAACCTTTAAGATAACAGATACGAACGGCAAAACTTACGTATACGGTCAACCCGCACTCATCAATTCAAGCGGATATCACAGTCAATATGACGGCGATAACTATTCTAAATTCGGACTAAACGCTCCTTACGCATACGCCTGGTATTTAACAGAAATACTTTCCAGCGATTATGTTGACTCCGACGGAACACCCGGACCAAGCGACGGAGACCGGGGTAACTGGATAGATTTAAATTACTGTCAGCATGAAGCCGATTACTCATACTCCATGCCTTATGAAGGCTGGATGGAAGCTGCATTCATTCATGAAAATGATAAATATACAAGAAGCTGGGGATCAAAAGAATTATGGTATCTCTGCGAAGTCAATACACCCACGCATCAGGCATTATTTGATTTAAGCACTAACAGACTAGACGGAAGAGAGGCCAACGCCACATCAAGCAGTCTTGGAACATCAACCGGCGGAACTGATCATCCTGCCTATCTCGATAAGATAAGCCTGTATACAAGAACCTCTCAAGGAACAACTCCGGTAGAAGATATTCATTTCAATTATGACTATTCATTAAGACCGTCTGCGGTTAATTCAAACGCGGCAGGAGGAGGAAGCTTAACTCTGACAAGCATAAGTAGAATCAATTCATCACCAAATACGGAAACGCATACTTTTGCATATAACGGGCCAAACCCGACATGGGGAAAATATAAATGGGACAAATGGGGATTTTATAAAAACAACGGATCATGGGGAAATCATTCCGCGGTGAATGCCGCTGATGTAACAGCGTGGTCCTTAACAGATGTAAGCTATCCTACGGGAGGTACACTACATATAGATTATGAATCCGACACATATTTTTACGGTTCAACGCAGCAAAACGGAGGAGGATTAAGAGTCAGTGAGCTTACACTGGACGACGGTCTAGGTAATACAAGTACAAGAAAATTTGAATATGCCGAAGGAACTGTAGGGAACGGAATTCCCTTCCCTTACGGCTCAACTGCCCCGGAAAATCAATACAGAATGCATCCATTCTCAGCCGGAGAAGTTCATTACGGTAAAACAACGGACATACCGGTTTTTAACTCAACCGAAGTTTACGGAAAGATTGAAACAGAATTTACAACGGCGGAGGATTATCATGCTTACGCCAATTCAGGGCTTAATCCACCGCCATATAACGGAGGCTGGGTAAATGCCTGGGGTAACATAGTAAACGGAGTTTCTGTCTGGTACATACCTTATGTCTCAGGCAGAGGAAGAGTAACTTCGGTATATAACCGCGATTATGCCTGGAAAGTTCCAAAATCCGTAAAAATTTACAATTCATCCGGACAACTTCTTAAGCATGAGCAGTACGAACTTACAGAAGATTTGCCAAGACAGTCTTTCTCTTTTTTAAACAGGCTCGGAATAGTTAACGGCTCCGATTACTACATTGATTATTACCTGTGGGGAAAACTCGATGTAACAAAGAAAACTATTTATCAGGACGGTGTTTTCAAGGAATTCGAATATCAATACAATTCATGGAACAATCAGGTCACCATGACAACTCAAAGTGATTCAACAGGAAAGAAAATCTACAAACATACAGGCTACTGCGAACCGAATAATAACTGCGGGCTGGCTTATGACGAAAAAGTCGGCGGGCTTCTCGAGGCAAGAAATATTCTTACACTGCCCTTTTCATCATGGACAAAAGAAGATGACCCCGATAATCAGGAAGTCCTCGCCTATAACTACATAACTTATCTGCTTTTGGAGGACGGAGAAACCGACCATTCCCGCATGAGACTTTACAAAAAGGCTCAGCTTGAATGGGAAGATTTAGACGGTGACAACCTTGTTGACTGGTCTACCACGCCGGGAGGGGCCGACAGTTACTGGGGAATCAGCAATGAATCATTTGATCAATACGGAAATGTTACTTCTCAGAAAGATCTTTTAGGAACATACACAGCATTTGTTTATGAACCAGACAGGGCATATTCAGTTCTTAAGAGCCTAACTAAAGGTAACCAGACAACAAGCTACACATACGGAGACACCAAATTCCATAAACCCACTAAAATAGATTTTCCGGACGGAACATCTGTAAACTACGGTTATGACGGATCGGGCAGGCTGGCAACAAAATACAATTCATCCGGTCTTAATGAGTCTTACCAGTATCATTTTGCCGGAAATTCAATAACGACATCCGATTTGAACTGGGTAAGGACAGAAAAACAGGATGTCGGCCAGACCAGGGTATCAAAAACATATTACGACGGTCTCGGACGAGAGGTTATGAAATCATCGCTTACTCCGGACGGTCAATGGCTATTAAAACAGAAAATGTATGATGAACTCGACAGACCGTACATTAATCAGGAAACATATAAGAGTGCCGGCGAAGAATACGGACAGAACAGCCCTTACGGCTATTCGCTGGAAACCTACTATGCCGATCCGCTGGGAAGAGTTAAGGATTTTTACGCTAATTACTTGTTAACCCCGGAGCATAAAGTTTCGAAGACATACGCCAATTCCGGAACCGACAAATTCTTGACGATTGAGACCGACCCTTCCGGTATTGAAACAAAAACATACAAGAGCGTTTTTGAAACGTTCAATTCAACCGAACGTCTCGGAATAACAAACAACACCTATAAGGATTATATGGGTAATCCGTATCAATCTGTCGACGCCGAAGGGAAAGCAACCTCATTTTTATATGACACATACGGAAGAAAAATAGCGACAAAAAGACCCGATATGAAATCTTTCATATCTGTATCTTATCCATGGCTCGGCCATGTAACCGAAGAATGGAAACTTAATAAAAACGGCGATAAAACTATTTTCCGCGATTCAAACCTTTACTATTCAAAGGACGCCTCCCAGAATGCAGAGCCAAAGCATATAGTTTTCTACTACGACAATATGGGAAGAGAAACGGCAAGGGAAATAAGAGCAGACGATACGAATGCATACAGCTCAGGCTCATGGATCGGGACACATTATGATGAATACCCGACCAGCTGGCCTGGATATCCCTCTTACCTTAACCAGCCGGTCAGAAGCGACTTAACAGACTGGCAGGACAGGGCAAAGGAAAAAATCACCTGCGTTTCGGGGCTCGGCCAGATGGAGATATACTTCTATGACAGTGCGGGCAGGCTTGGTGAAAAGCATGTAATAATAGATTCACAGGATTACATGTTTGAATATAATTATAACGTATTCGGGGAATTGACAAATCAGACCATAGACCCGGTAAACGGAATTAAGGCGACCTATGAATACAATACTCTTGGTCAAATTTCTACCGTAAGCCTGGCAAAGGGAAGTCAAAATGTTCAGGTCGCAAACATAACTTATAACCCTGACGGGAAAATTGATACCTTAACAAGAGGCAACGGTGTAATTACAAATTATGATTATGACTCTCTTAAACGAACAAATCTTATCCAAACTTCAGGCCTGGAATCATCAAGCGGATTTGACCGCTACTTTGCATATGACATGCTGGGAAGAGTGTTATCTATTCATAAAGGGCTAGATGAAAACGCTCCAAAGATTGGAGACTTTACCGGATATGACGGATTCGGAAGGCTTAAGGCCTCAAATGTAAAATCATCGTTCGGCTCAAAGTCAAGAGATCTTGAATACACCTACGACAATGTCGGAAACAGGCTTTCAAAAACCGAAGGATACTGGACAAGAAGATGCCGGCCCATAAACGCCCAAGAAGAGGCGTTAAAATCAATACTCAATCCGGGTGATGATAATTTAAGTCAGGATATGTCATCAAGCGATTACTCAACTTCCTATGATTTAATCGACAGCACAAAATCTGCTGATGCAATTTCATCAAGTTTAGAAACAAAAGCGCTTTCGGAAGAATCATTCAATCTTGATGCCGAACCCGGAAGTTCTGCTGTAAGCACTTACATCCCAATGCATTGCTGGAATGTTTATGTCAGCAACGAAGATGACTACGAATATTATTCAAACACAAACCGCCTCAAACAGATTACTTACGCTAACGGAGACGTTAAGAGTTTTATATACGATAATAACGGAAACATTACATGGCGAGGCGAGGGAGAAATAATTGATGCCGATTCCCAGACTATTATGGCAATTCATGACGGCGACCTTGACATCAATAACGTTGTAAGAGATACAGACGCAACCATGACGGTTGGAGACAACGGCATTCCTATGAGGAAAATCTTCTTCAAGTTTGATTTAAGCGGATCCAACCTTTCGGGAATTCACTCAGCGCTTCTCAGACTCAATGGCGCGGGATCATCGGGAGAAGATGTTTGGCCATTTTTGACTCTTTACAAACTTAATGACGCCGAGTGAATTCATCCCCGGCCACATAGTGGGCCAGAAACCCTTCCAGATCCGTG
>CAYYBZ010000010.1:13836-18826 GCA_964470285.1 uncultured Oligoflexia bacterium | reverse complement strand
ACTTTTCCTTTTTGCCTTTGAGGCTGGAAGTGATTCAAGAATTGCAGCTTTTGATGAAGAATCTTCAGTAAAGAAGCTTTCTTCAAGCAATTCATATTCATGAAAACTGTAAAGCCGTGCAAGTTTTGTTAGAAAGAAGGGTCTTGTGTTTCCTCTTGTCAGACGAACCGTTTTTGCAAGTATCTCCTTTTGTTTGTTCTTGTTAAGCATGTAAGCCGCATATGCATAATTTTGATTTATAGGTTCGGCAAGCCACAGATCGTATAGTTTTTTTGAATCTTTTTTGTCGAACATTGTACCGGGGTAACTCATTACCCATGTAATAAAGTTCTTTTTGTCTTCTTCATTTGTAAAATTATCAGAAGGAACTTTCTCGGAAACAAGCTCAAATATTTCGTCTTTTGGAACAAGCTTTTTAAAAAGTGAATATGAAGTCCTTTTCGGCATCTTGCTGTAGGCATCGTCCTTGCCCTTGAATAAAATCCGTAATGCAAGAGGAAGGTTTTGTTTAATAAGTTTTTCAAGCATGATCGCGGAGCCGTCGACTGTTGTATTAAAATGTATTGCATAGTACCAGTAATCAAATGAATTCTTTAAATCCGGATTATTCTTTCTCCATTGTTTGTATCCCCATACCCGGGGGAAGTTTCTGTAGGTAATGGTTCTTAATGCTATCAGAGCTATTTCCGACATTTTAAGTCTGCACCAGTTGATAGTGTACATTTTCCCGGTATCGCGCCAGTTTACAAAAGGGAAAACAGCGGCATCCTTGTCAGAATCAAGAAATCTTTCAATCAGCTCAACGTGTGTAATGTCTTTTTTAATAGATAACCATCTTATTGCGAGAGATTTAATTTCCGGTTTCGCCTGCGAATTTAAAATCTTTAAAAGCTCGTCAATCCTTTTTTCGACCGGTTCTTTTAGAATTTTTGCAGAAGGATTACCCGAGCCTAAGCCTTTTAACCAATAGGGGAGGTTGTCTATGTTGCCTAGATAAGTAGTGCATTGCTTTAATTCGTTATCACCGTAAGGGGAGTATACAATGTTCAAATTGCTTAGATAGTGAATGGAAGGTTTGCCTTTTTTTGCAAAGGTTTCCAGGCTTTCTGAAAAATTATCAAGAAATTCTCTGGTCTTATTTCCCTTACTTCCGATTTTCTCCTGAGCGTAAATCCCTGATGAGAACACTAAAATAAGCAATATAACTAATTTCACTATTTCCTTCATTCTTTACTCCGGCAATCGGCTGAATAAGTTGTATGAAATTAAATCAGACTTAAAGAGTTTGGTCAAAATATGTTTTGATTTGTTTTAATAGTATATTTACTTCTTTAACATCTTTTAAATAGTATCTGGCTGCGAATTTTCTTGAGTTTCCTCCGACAAAAACGGTGAGCCCTTTATTGACAATGGCTTTAAATGCATCATTATCAGTAACGTCGTCGCCGATATATATAACATTTATATTTGTTGTTCCTGACATCGAGCTGTACTTTTTTATTAACCAAAGAACGGTTTTGCCTTTGTCCCATGCAATGTCTGGTTTAATTTCTATTACCTTCTTTCCGGAATTTATCTTAAGTATTTTCTTTGCAGTGAACGGTTTTGTTAAAAGTTTTACATTCTTTTTCGCTGTTCTTACTCCTTCTGCGTTTGCAAGGCGAAAATGAACTGATAGTGTAGCTCTCTTGTTTTCGATAATTATTCCTTCGTAAGGGGTCAGCTTCTGTTTAAGCGTGTTATACACTCTTTTTATGGCTAAAAGGTGAAACCTGTTTACGGGTTCACTGAAAGAAACACCCGGGAAATCAATTTCAAGGCCGTGATTACCGGCATAAATGATGTTTTTAAGCCCTACTTTCTTTCTTAAATTCTTTAATGATCTGCCGCTTATAACTGCAATTTTTAAGCGTTTCTTTTTTGACAATGTTCTTAAAAGGTTTTTCGTGTTTCCAGATAGAATAGCCTGCTCGGGCGTTTTTACAATCGGTGTTAATGTGCCGTCATAATCCAGACACAAAAGAAGAGGGCTGTTTTTAAATTTATCTTTGTATCGCTTTAAGTGATTAAAAAGATATTTCATGTGAAATCAGTTAAAAGTCTTCGCTGAAATCGAATCTTAAAAGGTCAGAAACTACTCTTCCGGCCCATCTGAATATGTTGTTCATCTGTATATGTGATCTCATACGCGCCATTCTCTTTTTAGCTTCATCCGTAGGTAATATAATTGCTTCATAAAGAGAATCCGCAAACTGGTCTGCGTTAAAAGGATTTATCATTATTGCATCTGTGAGTTCCCTTGAAGCTCCTGTGAACTGGCTTATTACAAGAACACCGTCTTCATCGGTTCTTGACGCAACAAATTCTTTTGCTACAAGATTCATCCCGTCATGAAGAGAACTTACAACACATATATCCCCGACTCTGTAAAAGGCCAGAACTTCTTCAAATGACATATGCTGCCTTATAAAAATAATCGGCTTCCAGTCATCCGTTGAATGCTTCCAGTTGATTTGCTGAACAAGACCGTTAATTTCGTCATTTAGGGCTTTATACTGTGGTATTAGAATTCTTGAGGGTTCCCCCATCTGTACAAAAACAATTTTTTCTTTGAGCTCAGGATGTTTTTCTAATAGCTTGTCGAGAGCTAAAAGTCTTTCTGGTATTCCTTTTGTGTAATCTATACGATCAAGGCCTAAAAGAACTTTTTTCCCGCTCAGGTCATATTCCCTTTTAAGTCCTCTTTCATATTTTGCGACGTTTTTGGAATTTGAGAGTTTTGTTATTCCTTCGAAATCTATACTGATAGCATAAGGTCTTATCATGCACTCCTGACCGCCTCGTGTTATTGAAAGCCTTTCACGGTCTATTTTACATTCAAGTTCCCTGTCGACGGTATAAAGGAAATTGTCGCAAAAGTATCTGATATGAAAACCTAAAAGATCGTTGGCCAGAAGGCCTTCAAGTATTTCTTTTCTTTGAGGGCAGATTCTGAAAGTTTCATAATTAGGCCATGGGATATGCCAGAAATGCGAAACTATTAACTGGCTTTTTGCCATTTCTTTTAAATATTTGGGTAACAGGCATAAATGATAATCCTGAATCCATATAAAAGCGTTTCTGTCTCCAACTTCTTCGATAACTGCACTTGCAAATTTCTTATTTACCTGTTTGTAATATTCCCAGTCATCTTCCTTAAAAATGGGTCTTTTGTAGACCATATGACATAAGGGCCAAATTGCTTCGTTCGAATAACCGTAATAATAACCCTGCCCCTCTTCTTTAGTCAGCCAGACCCTTTTCAAAGTGTATTGTGGATCATCCATTGGGACCTGAATTTTTCCGTTTTTATCCGTTACTCTTCTGTCTGCGCTGCCTGCTCCATAGGCGACCCATGTCCCCTTGCAGGCTTTCATAATGGGGTCAAGTGCTGTTATAACTCCGCCGGCTCCTCTCGTGGTTTTTATTTTTCCCTTATCCCATGCATGAACGTAAGGCTGGCGGTTGGAAACTACGATAAGAAGATAATCCTTCATCTTGTCGCAAATTAGATTTTGAAGGCTGTCATTTGACCACATATAATCTCCCGAGGGTTAATAAGATAAATAGCTGTATTTATTAAGATAAATATATCGAATCAAAGCGAACTTATAATAATGAATTTGTAGTGATAATGCAAATTTCAGAAATTATTTAGGTTTTTTCAAAAACATGTAAACTTTTTAAGTTAGTAAGATAAAGTCTAGTATGTGATAATATTAAAATTAAAAAAGTGCCCCGGGTTTAAAAAGGAGTTTAAAGATGAAATTTGCAAGCACTTTTGGGCGTAGTTATTTTGTATTTCTTCTTGTTTTATCTGTTTTGATTTTTATAAGGTGTTCCGATATAGGCAATAGCGGTGCCAATGCCATTGTATCCATATCTGCGGTTACAGAATCGGTTACCGAAGGCGAATATCTTACTTTCAAGGTAGATATAACGAAAGCAATTTATGATGATTTGATAATTTCCTATACGGTCCAGGGCTATGGAAATACTCCCGTAAGTGTCAATGATTTTGCTGATAATGCAATAGCGGGTTCTTATATGCTGGCAGCAGGTCAGCTGTCGGGTGAATTTTCAGTTAAAACTGCGGATGACCTTTTTGCAGAGCCTTCCGAATATTTAACAGTAACTATTTCTACAGAAAACGGAGAGGTTATCGTAAGTGTGCAGAATTTTGCAGTGGCTTCAATAAATAATGCATCTGACAGTATTACAAAACCCGGTGTTTCGATATCTGCGGTTGACGGAGATGTAACTGAGGGTGAAGATCTTACTTATAAAATCACTTTAAGCGAGGCAACTTCGACTGATATTAATGTCGGTTACAGCTCCGCCGGATCAGGCTCTCAGGAAGCAAACGCTGCTGATTTTAATTCTCTGACAATGCCCGCCGGTACGGTTACGATAGAAGAGGGCGACACCGAAGCCTCATTAACCATTACAAGTTTTAATGATGAAATTCCAGAAGTATCCGAGGAATTCACAATAACTCTGGACAGTGCAGGGGATTATGCAACCCTGAACCCAGGTTCAATTAGCGCTACCGGGACAATTAACAATGACGATTCAAATGAATCAGTCCCGGAGGTAACTATTTCAACAAGAGCGGCTTCTATCAATGAAGGAGAAAGTGTAACCCTTGATATACAACTCAACGTAGCGGTCGGAAACGATATTGATGTTGATTACTCGACGGCAGGTTCAAGCGTTGATCCCGCAGATGCGGACGACTTTAATCCGAGTGGTTTGCCCGCAGGTACAGTTACGATTACTGCCGGAGAAACCGGTGCTGAACTTGTAATTACCACCAATGATGACGGTGATGTGGAAAATAACGAAGAGTTTACGGTTACGATTGATGCCGTCGATAATCCGGCAATCATAGGGGCCTTTGACTCTGCTGTTGTCGGAATAAATAATGACGATTAGGCTACTCCGGTATCGG
>CAYYBZ010000010.1:10714-13736 GCA_964470285.1 uncultured Oligoflexia bacterium | reverse complement strand
TGTTCTCTATACCGTTTCTGTCACATACAAAAATAGCCGCCTAAAAGGCGGCTATCAAGGGTGAAAAGAATGAAACTTGCGTTTCATTTTTTCACAGGAAAACTAACTTTGGGATTCTCACCGACGGAACCTCCGGTACGTTTTTGCGAAAGCTTTTACTCCCAATGGAAGCATACCTCCGGTATCGGTGTTCTCTATACCGTTTCTGTCACATACAAAAATAGCCGCCTAAAAGGCGGCTATTTTTATATGGGGTGAGTGACGGGATTCGAACCCGCGACCTCTAGGGCCACAACCTAGCGCTCTAACCGGGCTGAGCTACACCCACCTTAAAAAATACGCCAGGAGGGACTTGAACCCCCAACCTACGACTTAGAAGGCCGTTGCTCTATCCAGTTGAGCTACTGGCGCATAAGAACAGTAATTTTTAATTGAAAATATGATTAATGTCAATCTAAACAGTTAATTTTAAAGGAATTAAAATAGAAAGGGGCCTTGACGTGAAGCCAAGGCCCCAAAGAAGACCGATATTTATTCTTCATCGGCCCTTAAAAAGGGAAAGTCATAGAAGGTGTAGGTGTCGTAATGATCCTCCTGATAGACACTTTTGATAAACAACAAATCACCTACATATTTGCTATATACCAGGGGGTAAGTCTCTTCTCCCTGATATTCCGGAATTCCAAGACTTAAATAAATATTCTCTTTTTGAGATTCGTTCATGTTTACTTGAAATGTGCATCCGCAGCCGGCCTTATACTCCTGCCATGTCATAACCCAGTGAATGCAGCTTAGGCCTGAAAGTGCCTTTCGAAAGAGACTGTAACCGTGAATGTCCTGCGGAATTTGCTCTGCTTCCAAAGTCAGTGCATCGAACAGATAACAGGCATCACTGCCGGTTATCTCGAGTCGTTCATCTTTGGCGGATAAAATCAGCGGAATAAAACAAATTAGTAAAGCACAGATAAATTTTTTCATATTTCCCTCCCAAAAAAATGAAAGAATTAATGTGCAGATACTACCGGAGGGATAAACTACCTCGTTCCCCAAGATTAAGAATATTATAAGCGAATGCGATGTGTCAATAAAATAACATAACGCGTTATCGTCATGGAAACACTTTAAATCCGTCCTCAAAAGGTTCCCACGATGATCCGGAATCTCTGATGGAAGTGCTGTTAGTCAGGATATGGTCTGTGATTAACGTTGCACTTTCTGTATGTCCGATTTCAACTTCCTTATGCCCGCTTCCCCATAACTCAAGATCAATGTTGTCGGCTTCAAACGATGCACCTCCTTCAAAAGAAGAATCGAAGAATTTTGCCATGCTTACTCTAGAGGAATAATGACTTTGTATAGTGTTGTAGGTCGGGTGATTATCTTCTTTTATAAAGTGATTGTTTATAAAAAGGTGATTACCCTGAGCCCCGCCGTAATCATCACCCAGTGTTACATTTGAGTAATTACTCGATATGATATTGTTTCTAAATTCAATTGTTCCGGCTGAAGCGTTTACAATTCCTATTGCCTGAGCTTTTGATGAACCGTCTTTATTGCTGCCCCTTATATAGTTGTGATCATAAAGAACGTAATAATCTTCATCTATAAGGCCCAGCCACAACGCTCTTCCGCGACTGTAAAATGAGGTATCTTCTATTCTTTCACCTCCGGTAAACTCAAAGTGATTGCATGTCATTATAATGTCGTGATAACCGTCCTGAACTGACCAGTAAGTCATTCTCATCGCCGTACCGTGTGGATTTTCATATTCATTACCCATATCTGCATGTTGCTTTCTTGTCCTGTGAACGTCGACAAAATTACTGTAAACATCAGAGTCATCTCCAACCCATATTCCTACAGGCAGATAACCTTTAGCAAATACCTTGTTATGATGAACCTTCCCTGTACCGAGTGTTATAGCGGTCGAGTTTGTGTGCCAGCAGTTGATATGAACTTCATTGTAATGAATTTCGCTTCCTATTCTTCCCATTCGAAGGCCAGTTTGCCGGGCGTTCACTACAAGATTATGATGAGTGTTGTTATAGCCTCCGTCAAGTGCATTAATCGTAGGTACCATCTGATGTCTATCTGTAACCCAGCTTCCGTTATCTTCAAAACGGTTGTGATGAATGTGCATATTTCTTGTACTATATGCCCAGATACCTGAAGTGTCGGGTGTGCTCCATACCATATTTATGCCGCCTACTTCCGAGCTTGAGGGCCCCGGTGATAAATTGACCGGATTACATCCGTTTCCGTAAATGCCTCCCTGACAGCTTCCTCCTCCCTGAATTATATCCCCGTTAACAATTGAAATGTCGGCCAGATCACCTGCATCTACATCGACTCCGTACGAATCGCTGTCACTTGAGTTCTGTGTCCCGTAATTGATAGTGTAACCGTTGAGATTTAAAGTTACCCTGGAGGCAACGATTCGAAAAGCTGTGTTGGCTGCTGTTATGTTTCCTGTAAGTCTGTATTCCGTATCGTTACGGTCAATTGAGTATGGGGTAGTTGTGCCGGAATTTAGTTCTACCAGATTTGACCTTCCTGTTACAGTTACGTCCTGCTGTCCTGCACCGAGGTCTGTATCAGCAGTTACAAAATCATATCCCATGCACTTGCAGGAATTTTGTAAATCTTCATATGTCCTTATTAGCTCGGGACATTTAAGATCGTCATCATTATTATCATCATCATCGTCGTCACCCGTCGAATTATTACCTATTGTGATGGAATATGAACAGGCGCAAAAAGACAAAATTAAGATA
Organism: uncultured Oligoflexia bacterium; assembly: GCA_964470285.1. Taxonomy (GTDB): domain Bacteria; phylum Bdellovibrionota_G; class CAYYBZ01; order CAYYBZ01; family CAYYBZ01; genus CAYYBZ01. The sequence continues at coordinate 10,962 of CAYYBZ010000010.1, read as the reverse complement.
AGAAATGAGAATTGTCTTAATAGTTTAATAATTTTAACTCTCCCTTTTTGAAGTAATATAATTAATAAGCAATATTTATGCCTTTGTAACGCTATGGCTTAATTAAACATTCAATAATATTAAATAGTTGCGAAGTTGTTTTAGGGGTGAATGGTTCGATTTGATTAAGTTGTGAAATTATTTCAATTCTTAAGGAAATCTTTGCGAATGGTATTACGGTTCTCTTTAGCCGTGATACCTCCGCTATC
>CAYYBZ010000010.1:1129-10614 GCA_964470285.1 uncultured Oligoflexia bacterium | reverse complement strand
GTTGTTCTCTATACAGCCGTCCTAATATTAAATAGCCCACCAAAAGGTGGGCTATAAAGTAGATGTGAAAAGATCAAAACTAAGGTTTCGTCTTTTCACAGATGGAAAATCTTTTGGATTCTCACCGGCGGAAGCTCCGGTACGTTCTTGCGATGTCTTCTACTTTCAATGCGGTGATACCTCCGCTATCGTTGTTCTCTATACAGCCGTCCTAATATTAAATAGCCCACCAAAAGGTGGGCTATTTAATATCGGGGCGACTGGATTCGAACCAGCGACCTCCTGCTCCCAAGGCAGGCGCGCTAAACCAGGCTGCGCTACGCCCCGTTTATATTGTGGGCCTGTTAATATTAAAGAACAAAAATGTAGCCTCGTTGTCTATAAAATAAAGATCATCTCCTATATCACCTTTTTTAAGGGGAGTCCAATTTAAGAATTATGAGTGGAACTAGCTTGAATCATTTGATTAATTTATAAATTTGTTTGACTTAACTATCTTTCATGATAGCATTTATATTTAAGCGGATTATATTTAAAGGAGCAAAATATGAAAAAAATCATTGCTTTAACTTTTCTCATCTTCACTCTATCGATAGGTGTCTGCTTTGCCCAGACTTACGAAGTTATTTACAATCCTTCAGTAGACAACGGGGGAGCGAATATACGCGATCAATATGATAAGTCGCAGATTGTAGAGTATGTAGATATCGGAGCCAAACTTGAGTATTTAGGAAGCAAAATCGGCAACAGACTTCTTGTAAAGACCGGCAGCGGAAAAACAGGAACTGTTTATGCGCCTTTAGTCAAGCCTTCCACGGCTGCAAAAGCGCCGGCAGTTTCCGCTCCTTCAGATCCTATAGCCCCCGCACCGGCAGGAGGTGACAGCCCTGATTCCAATTTAAGCGATGACGATGTCAGTGATATTCTGGGTGATGAGCAAGGCGACGCTGCAGGTGACGAAGAAGACGAATGGGAAGATGAAGATTTCTAACTGGACAGCTTAAATATATTAACAGCTAAGAAGGGAAGCGTTCAATGCTTCCCTTTTTTACGGCAGCAAATTCACGTATATAATTTTTGAATGCTTCTTAATCTCTATGAGGCTGACAGACGCATTGTCAATCTTGAATAGATGTGCACTAGTAAGCGGACATTTTAAAGTATGAAGGATAATGGTTTTTATCGGGTCTGCATGAGTAGCAATTATCAAATCTTGTGTATTTTCCTCGGATATTTTAATAAATGAATCAATTACCCTGTCGTAAAACTCGCTGAAGCTCTCGCCGTTCGGTATTACCTTATCGTAGGGGAATTCGTAATAAGCCCGAAAATCGACCTCTTTTTTTAAGTCATCGTAAATCTTTCCAACCCAATCACCGAACTCGGTTTCCCTTAAACCATTATCCGTTTCGATATCACATCTTAGTGTATTTGCAATAATCTGAGCGCTTTCAACACATCTGTTAACCGGTGAGGAAAAAATCTTTTTAATTCCCTTTCCTTTGAGAAAATGTGCTGCTTTAGTTATTTCCTGAATACCGGTTTCGTTTAAGGGAATATCGTTGGAGCCCATTATCCTGTTTTCAACGTTCCAGTCGGTTTTTCCGTGCCTTACAAGATATATTTTCATTTGCGGAACATTATACTATTTATGAAACATTTCGTCGAAAAATAGTTTCATATGCCGCCATGATCTTTTGTCCGCTTTTTCATTGTAAGCTGCGCCTTTTGAGTTATCGTTTCCGTCTTTTGGATTTGGACTGTCAAGGCCTCCGTGAAAGTTTACAACACCTTGAATGTTAGCACCGCTTCTTGCACGCTCAAGCACGGTTGTGCCGCCAAAACAGTAGCCTATGGCCGCAAGTTTTGAGTTGTTCGTTAAGAGGGAGAAGCCTTTTGAGATGAATAGTCTTTTAAGAAATATGAAATCAGGAAATGTGATTTTTATAATTCTTTGCCGCTTATAACAGCAACAGGGAAATTTCTTAAAATATCTTTTAATTGTATTTTGTTTGAAGATTTAAACTTTTCACCGGTAAAAATGTTTTTGAATTGGATTTTACCGTCAAGAGGCAATTGAAGTGATGTGTCTTCCCAAACATCCGCGAGAGGGTATTTGTTCTCACTGATTATACCGGTTAAGAATCTGGGAATGATTACCAACTCAAAAAGGTTTTCGTAAGACCTTGCAAAAGAGAATACGTTCTCCTTAAATCTTCCTTCGGTCTTAAGCGGCATATATTCTCCGTTTTCAAATATAATTCTGTTTGCCTTTCTATGATTCAAAGTTTTCCATATTAAAAACATTTTGATTCTTCCGTCTTTAACCGAAGATAACAGCTCTTTAATAAGTTTTGCCGAATCTTTTTCAAAGCTTTCTTTAATATATTTAAGGTCGGCCTTTCTTTTTTCATAGTCGACAGATCGTCTGTTGTCGGGATCAACAAGGGTCAGATCCCACAGCTCAGTTCCCTGATAAATATCCGGAAATCCCGGGCTTGTAAGCTTGATTAGAGTCTGGGATAGAGAGTTGAAAACACCGTAAAAAGAAATTCTTTTTTGAAAGGGAATGAAGCTTTCAAGAAACTTATTATTTTTGGACGGTTTCATTATCTTCTCTATGAATCTTTGGCAGGCTTCCTCATAATCAGTATCAGGCTGAATCCAGGCAGTATGAACCTTGGCCTCTCTGATTGCCTTAATGATATATTCTTTAAGCCTTGCTATAAAGCCTTGCATGGAGTTATCATCAAACGGATAGGTCCCCAACAAAGTCTGATAGATAAAATATTCATCGTTTTTATCAGGAGCACGCTTCCCTTTGAGCATTGTTTTTTTGTTTCTGTTCATTTTTGCCCAGGTTGAAAGATTGACGAACCACTGAGCCGGTATTTCGGAAAGTACGTTTATTCTGGCCCTTACATCTTCTCCTCTTTTTGTGTCATGAGTGGATGTAGAATTCATCGTGTAACGATACAGAAGGGCTCTTTTTCTGTTAAAGTTATGAAAAGTACCCTCAGATATTCCGAATTTTTCGGGTGAGCCTCCGACATCATTTAATGAAAGAAGTCTGTTAAAAATATAAAAAGTGGTATCTTCAAGGCCCTTAGCCATCAGGGGGCCTGTAAATTGCTGAAAACGCATTATAAAGCGTAGTCTGTTTTTACGATCTTCGGGAGCAAGTCCTTCTCTTATCGAAAAGAATTTCTTTATAAAATTGAATTCATAGGTCAGACCGGGTGATTTTTCAACAGCTTTTTCTATAGTCGATTCAATGTAATGTCTGTCCTTTTCAGAGTATTCTAAATCGTTGATGTAGGTTCTGTATACAGGGAACAGCGACATAATTTCCACAAGCGCTCTTTTAAGACCGTATAAGGTTATATCTCTGCCGTGAATATCATCGGCAGATATACGTTTCATTAATTGAGCCAGATTATCGATATCTCCGGCCATATGTTTACCCATTATCAGTTTTTTCTTTTCGCACAATAAATCTTCATAAGGTTTATGCATCCCGCTGAATTTGTAATATATCTTTGTAATTTCGCTGACATTGTCCGATGCCACGAAAAGACCGTTTACCATGTTGAGAAAATCGTATCCTGTAGTCGAACCGACAGGCCAGCTTTCAGGAAGGTCTTCGTAAGGAGCGAGTATTTTCTCAATTGTTATGTAGATATCGCCGAGTTTTTCCTTAAGCCTTTTAAGGTATTGCTTTGGATCGTAGAGTCCGTCTATGTGATCTATCCTTAAACCGTGTATTTTGTTTTCCTTTACGAGTTTGAATATAAGCTCATGTGTCTTTTCAAAGACTTCTTTTTCCTCAATCTTTAGCGAAATAAGAGCATTGATGCTGAAAAATCTTCTGTAATTTATTTCTTCGGATGCCACTTTCCAGAATGAAAGCCTGTAAGGTTGTTCCATAAGCAATTTATCCAGCTTAAACAGTGAAGATTTATCCTGTTTACCGTTAAAATAATCCAGATTGGAGTTAATAAACTGTTTTATGGATTCATTGCTGTTGTAAAGATTCCATATCATTTTTTTTGAATGTCCCACCTGATCAAATGACCGGTCACTATTTGTGCCTGATTGTTTAAGTGAATGGACAAAGCCCAAATAATTTATAAGATCAGGGCTGTTTGATCCGATGTTATTCTCAAGTGCCTCGATATCGTTAAGCAGTACCCTGTCGTAAGATTTAAGATTTAAGGGAAGTCTTAAATCATAATATCTGGTTGCGAGCCCTTCCTCGTCAAAAACCAGGCTTATTTCGCCTTTTTCAAGTGATTCGGCATAAAATTTACCCAGAAAAGGTACCAAAACCCTGCCTTTCATTATTTCATAGGGATGATCCCATTTAATGTCGAAAAATTTATGAAAGGGTGATTCTTCGCCGTTTTCTAAAACTTCCATCAGCATTTTGTTCTGACTGTCATACGCCATGTGATTTGGGACAATATCCTGCAGCCAGAAAAGCATTTTTTCTTTTAATTGTTTATGCAGTTTTTCAAATTCTTCAGCTGATCCCAGTTCTTTGTTAAGAGAGTTATGATCGGTTACGTCGTATCCGTGCATGCTTCCTTTTTTTGCCTTAAAAATAGGTGAAGCATAAATATCGGAAATTCCGAGTTGTTCAAGATAGGAAACAATTCCGGAAGCGTTTTTGAAGCCGAATAAAGGATTAAATTGAAGTCTGTAGGTTGCTAAAGGTATATGCATCAACTTATCCTAACTTTTATCAGTTCTCCGATTTGCGAGAAAATTTCAATCCATTTTGTAGCTTTTTCATCGCCGGATTCCTTCTTTTCATTCATGGGTTGTGAAAACTTTTTCCATATTTTAAAGTACTGATTCTGACTTTCCCATAAATTGAAGTTCAAACCGAGTCTTCCAAGTGTCTCAAGAATGCCTTTAGTTTTTTCCAGAAATTCAAGGTCTTCATGATTGCTGCGGATCTGATCTATCAGTGAATTGATCTTTTTAGCCGCCGTTAAGGAGAGTTTTTCCTTGTCAATGTCAAACGCCCCCTTGTTGACGTCGTCTATAAGCTTTGAGAGTTCCTCTGTATTGCATTCTTCACTTTGTAGAATCTTTTCGATATCAAGAGTCATAACAAATCCGGATGCCGCGAAAATAGGTTTAGAAAGAGGTATTTTAAGATCGTTCATGACCTGATTAACCGGATAGTATTTTTCATGAATATTTCTAAAAGATGACTCTATTTCTTTCATAGTGGATTCAAGAATTATGTTTAATATCTCGCGTTGTTCATCCCGGAACAGATTGTTAAGTGAAAAGCTGTGTTCCTTGAAATTGTCGTTGATTAATTTTATGGAAGTCGATATATCGCTTTTTGTGAAAGATTGTTTTAGCTTTTTTGAAAAATCTTTAAATTGCTCATGCGGCTTTGAATAGCTTATTCCGCCGATTATGTTGTGATCACCCAGATGAATCAGGGCAAAGTCGAAATTCCCCTCGTCAAATGTAATCTCTGAGTGTACTTTTATATTTCCCCACGCAATCTGTCTTTTACTCTGGGTTTTTTTCTCATAACTCAATGTTTTGGCAAAATATGCGCCTATCTTAATATCCTTACCATAATCCTTAAAAAGCGATGCTACGGCAAAATGCTGTGCAACACGCATAAGGTTCAAAACGGCGGGCTTTGCATAAGATCTGTATACATTTGCTCCGTTTTCAAGCTCTTTTATGTTTGAAGGAGCTCTTTCAAGAAGTGATATAAAGGGCCCTTCAAGATCAGCTCCGCTTGTTTCTTTGGCGAGCTGAATAGCTCTTGCGGCATACTGCATGATCTGAACGGTTTCAATCCCTGATATTTCGTCAAAAAACCAGCCGCAGCTAGTGAACATTAACATGGTATTTCTTTGCATTTCCAAAAGCCGAATTAATTTTGCTTTGTCATCCGTGTTGAGAATTCTAGTGGCATTTTCCCCGAGGAATTTGTCAAAAGATTCCATGGATCTGTTAAGAACAACTTTTATATAGTCGTCTCTTGCTTTCCATGGATCGCTAAGAAATTCCCTGGACTGCTCTTCGTAAATTTTCTCAAGATTATCCCTTAACCAGTTAAGAGCTCCTCTTAAGGGGGCTCTCCACCTTTGATGCCAGCCCTTTCCTGTATTACAGCCGCAGTTCTCTTTCCATCTTTCTACTCCGTGAACGCAGCTCCATGAAGAATTTTCGAATATTTCTACAACATGTGTGGGCGGAAATTTTTCAAGAAATTCCCCGTAAATCGTTATGTTTGCCAGCTTTTCACTTTCTATTTTATAAAGGCAGTAAGCTAAAGCCATATCGCCGAATCTGTGATGATGGCCGTAGCTTTCTCCGTCTGTAGCAATATGTGAAAGCTGGTCGGTATTCCCGTTTTCAGCGAATGCTTCAACTAATCTTAAAGATAAATTCTCGCCCTGGGACAGCAGTCCTCCGAAAGCGAGGTCTCTGGATATCGGACCGTCATAAAAGAATAAGGAAATTTCCCTTCCCGATTTAAGTTGATAAATGTAAGGCATTTTGGGATCAATCTTTTCATCCGATACATCTGTCCAGTTTTTTGCCCCCATTTTCCTTATTCTTTTTGCCTGCCTTGGCGCAAGAATTGTAAATTTGATTCCCTGCTCGGCGAGTATATCAAGGGTCTCGGAGTCAACTGCGGTTTCAGGAAGCCACATCCCTTCGGGTGATCTTCCGAATCTGTGTTCAAAATCCCTTATACCCCAGATTATCTGTGTTCGTTTGTCTCTGCGATTTGCAAGGGGCATAATAATATGATTGTAACATTGGGCCAGAGCGGATCCGTGTCCCGAGAATCTTTTTTGGCTCTCTTTGTCGGATTCTATAATCGTACTGTAAATTTCAGGTTTATTTTTCTGAAGCCAGGAAAGCAGCGTAGGTCCGAAATTAAAACTGATCCTTGAATAATTCGAAACTATGTCGACAATTCTTCTCTCTTTATCAAGAAGCCGACTGGCTGCGTTCGGAGCGTAGCATTCCATGGTAATTCTCTCGTTCCAGTCATGATACGGGTAAGCCGAATCCTGAAGTTCTACGTCTTCAAGCCACGGATTTTCTCTTGGCGGCTGATAGAAGTGAGCATGAATACATATGTTCTTGTTCATTTATTTCTCCTCAATATAAGCAACAAAACTATGTGGTCTTAATGTGATGGTGTTTGATATCTCAATCATATCAGGTGTTAAGCATCCGGGTCCCGACCACTTAGTGTCGCTTGAGTCAAATATTTTATTCCACTTTGATTTATTGAAAGAATATTCTATTTGAGTATCCTTACCGTTGAAATTCATTATAGATACCGTATTGGAATTATCTATGGCGCGTTTTAATATTAAAACCTTTATTTCTTCATACGATTTTATTTGTAGATTTCTTTTATCTGATGATGAAAATGAAGGTATCTCTTTTCTTAAGTTTATTAAGTATGCATAAAATTCAAGCATTATTTTATGATCTTTCCCGTTTCTTTTTCCCCAGTCAATTTTTGATTTATTGAAAGTATCTTCGGCAAAAGGATCGGGAGGTTCCCTGTCCCACTTGAAGGCTGAAAACTCTTCCTTCCTTCCCTTTCTTACCGCTTCAACAAGATTTCTGTCATAATGGCTTATGAAATAATAAAAGGGATTATCTTCCGCGTATTCTTCTCCCATAAATATTAAAGGGATATAGGGAGAGAGAAGGCAGGCGGCCGCAGCAAGTTTAACGCTTTCAAAACCTGTAAGTTTAATTAATCTTTCCGAGAAGGCCCTGTTGCCTATTTGATCGTGGTTCTGCGAAAAAACGACAAATTTATTTGGTGTAATAGTTATTGATGAATTCCCGTGCTTTTTTTTGCGGTAATTTGAATGATTCCATGAATAAACAAATCCTTCTTTGTATGCTTTTTCAAGATGTTCAATTTTACCGAAGTCTTCGTAATATCCCGATTTATCACCGGTTAAAAGTGCGTGAATGCTGTGATGAAAATCATCGGACCACTGGGCATTCATATCATATCCGCCAAACTCTCTGGATTTAATAATGCGGACGTCGTTTAAATCACTCTCAGCTATAAGGTAGTGTGTTTCCCCCTTTTCCCTGGACAGTTTTTCTGTGTTATCGGAAAGTTCTTCCAGAATGTGTTTGGCTCCGAAGTCGTAAATACCGTGTATTGCGTCCAGCCTTAAAGCATCGATATGATAGTTTTCAAACCAGAAAAGGGCGTTTTGAATAAAATAATTTCTTACGCCTTCACTGTATGCGTCGTCAAAATTGACGGCACTTCCCCATGGAGTCGAGTATTTTTTTGTGAAGTAGGGCCCGAAATCCCCAAGGTAGTTACCCTCGGGTCCGAGATGATTATAGACAACGTCCAGAACGACTGCCAGTCCCGTTTTATGACATTCATTAACAAGATTTTTAAAACCTTCAGGGCCTCCGTAACTGTTTTGAACAGCATAAGGGTATGCTCCGTCATATCCCCAGTTTCTTTTTCCGGGAAACTGGCAAACGGGCATTATCTCAATTGTATTAATTCCAAGACTTTTAAGTTCTTTGAGTCTGGGAATTGCGGCTTCAAAAGTACCCTCAGTTGTAAATGTTCCGATGTGAAGCTCGTAAATTATCATTTGTTGCAGAGAAAAACATTTCCAGTTTTCATCACCCCAGCTAAATTTTCTGTGGTCGGCAACTTGAGACGGACCGTGAACGTCATCGGGCTGATAATTGGAGGCCGGATCGGGTCTTTCCTTTTTTTTATCTAAAATATAAAAATATTTTGTTCCAGGTTTTATATCATCAAGTGTGACGCTGAAATACTCGCCTGAATGTTTTTCCATCGGAATAATTCTATCGGGTGAAAGAAGCTTAAGCTCAAGCTGCTTTATAAAAGGAGCCCATACATTAAACTCGCATTTTCCGTCTTTTCTAATCAATGCACCTGTTTTCATTTTTGACTACATGCTCCTTTTAAGAATCACGGCTGACAGGGGAGGTAATGAGAGCGACAACGAATTAGGTTTTCCATGATATGGAACCGGTGTTGCTTCAACTCCTCCAAGATTACCCTGACCGCTTCCACCGTATTCTCCGGCGTCCGAGTTAAAAATTTCCCTGTAATAACCGTCAAACGGCACCCCGATTCTGTAATTTCTCCTAACCACAGGAGTAAAATTACAAACTGTCAGAATGCACTCTGAACCGTCGGGTGATTTTCTTAAATAGCTTATTACGCTTTTATCCTGATCTCTCGCGTCTATCCATTCAAAGCCTGTTTTTTGAAAATCTCCCTTGTAAAGAGCGGGTTCTTTTCTGTAAACAGTATTGAGCTCTTTTAGAAGTTTTTGAATTCCGAGGTTATATGCGTTTCCAATCAGGTTCCAGTTTAAGCTTGAATCATGATTCCATTCATCCCATTGGCCGAATTCTCCTCCCATAAAAAAGAGCTTTTTCCCGGGATGCATCCA
>CAYYBZ010000010.1:0-1119 GCA_964470285.1 uncultured Oligoflexia bacterium | reverse complement strand
GGATGAGTGTACATATATGAATAAAGTAATCTTAAATTTGCAAATTTCTGCCAGTCATCTCCTGGCATTTTTGAAAGAAGGCTTTTTTTGCCGTAAACGACCTCGTCATGGGACAGCGGAAGAACAAAATTTTCGCTGAATGCGTACCATATACTGAATGTAAGCTGATTATGATTGTATTTTCTGTAAATTGAATCGGTAGACATGTAATCAAGCATGTCATGCATCCAGCCCATGTTCCACTTCATTCCGAATCCCAGCCCGCCGACGTAGTTTGGTCTTGAAACCATCGGCCATGATGTTGACTCCTCGGCTATCGTTACAACATCGGGATGATTCTTATATACGGTTTCGTTTAGGCTTCTTATGAAATTTATGGCTTCAAGATTCTCCCTTCCGCCGTGAACGTTGGGTATCCATTGGCCGTCTTTTCTGCCGTAATCCAGATAAAGCATTGAAGCGACGGCATCCATTCTTAATCCGTCAATATGGTATTTGTCGAACCAGAAATGGGCGTTGCTGATTAGAAATGACTGGACCTCGTATCGTCCGTAATTGAAAATATAGCTTTTCCAGTCCGGATGGTAACCCTGTTTCGGATCCTTATGTTCATAAAGATGTGTGCCGTCGAAATAAATAAGTCCGTGTATATCATCTGGAAAGTGAGAGGGCACCCAGTCCATTATCACACCGATTCCGCGTTGATGTAACGTATCTATCAGATACATAAGATCCTGAGGGCTGCCGTATCTTCCTGTCGGTGCAAAGTAGGCGCTTGTCTGATAGCCCCATGAACCGTAAAATGGATGTTCTGTTAAGGGCATGAACTCCACGTGAGTAAATCCCATATCTTTAAGATAACCGGGCAGCTGTTCCGCCAGCTCTTTATAAGTTAAAAAACTGTTATCTTCAGATCTTTTCCATGATCCAAGATGCATTTCATATATTGATATCGGTGCTTCTAAAGAGTTTTTTGCATGACGTGTATTCATCCACTGCGAATCTTTCCATTCATAGTCGAGTCCTGAAGTTATTCCCGCTGTATCGGGTGGAATCTCACATCTGTATGCAAAAGGATCAAGTTTATCGACTTTATAATCATTATAATTTGAAATGATA
>CAYYBZ010000009.1:18501-19014 GCA_964470285.1 uncultured Oligoflexia bacterium | reverse complement strand
AAAAGCTTCTCTGTCAAAGGGTCTGTATAATCTGACCTTAACAAGGCCTAGTTTTTCTTTTTTTGAATTTAGATAATCGACTGTTTCATGAATTGTTTCGGAGCCCGAACCCATGCAAATAATTATATGCTCGGCATCGGAAGCTCCTATATAATCGAAAAGATTGTAGCGACGCTTTGTAATCTTATAAAATTTATCCATAGCCTTTTGAACTATGGACGGACAGACGTCGTAAAATTTATTGACCGATTCTCTTCCCTGAAAGTAAACATCGGGATTCTGCGAAGTTCCTTTTATAACCGGTCTATCCGGCGACATGCCTCTTTCTCTATGATCGGTTACGTACTTATCTTCAATCATTGAGTGCATATCATCGAATGATAGTTCTTCTATTTTCTGAATTTCATGAGAAACCCTGAATCCTTCAAAGAAATGAATAAACGGTATTCTGGATTCAAGTGCCGCGGCCTGGGAAATAAGGGCAAAATCGTGAGCCTCCTGAACGCTTCCCGA
>CAYYBZ010000009.1:17196-18491 GCA_964470285.1 uncultured Oligoflexia bacterium | reverse complement strand
GATAAAAGCCCGTAACCGGTTGTTCTGACATTCATTACATCCGAGTGATCACCGAAAATGGAAAGGGCCTGACATGCTAAAGACCTGGCCGAAACGTGAAAAACCGTGGGCAGTAATTCTCCCGCAATCTTATGCATACTGGGTATCATTAATAGTAACCCCTGGGATGCCGTAAACGTAGTCGTTAAAGAACCGGCTGAGAGTGAACCGTGTACTGCTGCCGATGCGCCTCCTTCGGACTGAAGCTCGGTTACTTTGGGAACAGTGCCCCATATATTTTTAATGCCTTTGGCTGAACGTTCGTCTGCAACTTCTCCCATAACCGAAGAAGGAGTAATCGGATAAATCGCAATTACTTCGTTTGTCGCATGTGCAACGTAGGAAACCGCCGTATTGCCGTCGTATGGAACCATTTTTTTAGGCATAACAAAACTCCTCAAATATTAATTTCTGAAATATATTATCTGTTATTGTAGTTAAAATAATTGATGAGTGGAAAGGAAAAGAAACATTGAATCCCCCGCTTATCTCATCAAAATAAATCCAAATTAACGTACTTAGATTACACCTGCCCTTTTGATTTGACAAGTTTCAAAATGATTAAAAAGCATTGATAGAATAAATATATTTCAACTCATGCAGGTATACATTTTTATAGAATATGTGGATAAAATTGTAAGATGGGATAGTTACTTTTGTTTAAAATAATTCTTCGTCAATTTTCTCAGAATTATCGATAAGAGCCAGGGCCGTTCTGTCGCTTCCGTTACGCAATTCATAGCTTTCTCTCATATCTTTTGAGAATTCTTCCATTTTGATTTCTTTATCAATCCTATATTGCTTAACTACAACCCTAATAAATTCAGGAATATTTTTATTATAATGCCGGCTTAAATCGATTTTTTTTGATTTGTATGCAGCCGAGGCCATATAAACTTTTCCATTTTTAGCCTTAATCGAACTCTGACAAATCATGGCAGCACTGATACCATGAGGTACGGTTACAAACCCTCCCGGATGGGTGGAAAATATCAAAGTCAATAAACCTGCCATTAATGCTGTTTTCATCTATAAGCCCTTCTAAGGAAATTAAGTATTTGAAGTTATAAAAAGCAAAAGGCATGCCACAACTAACATGTTGATATTAAAAAATTATTGTTGGAAAGTTATATGAAAGAATGAGCAGAAAAAAGCCAATGTGTATACATCTTAGGCATTAAGAAAGCTCGCCACTTTAAAGTGGCGAGCTTTCTAATTGTAAGGTTTTAATAACTAATTATAACCATTCATCGTGG
>CAYYBZ010000009.1:12330-17186 GCA_964470285.1 uncultured Oligoflexia bacterium | reverse complement strand
TGGAAATATAGTCTTTCAAATTTATGAATTATATCCGCGAAATAATCCATAGCAAACTGAATCGGATTCCCGGCAGGATCAGGATTTGCCAAATCTAAACCCGTTGAAGTTTTTAAAACAGAATTGACTATATCGTTTGGAGGCATTGACGAACCTGTTGAGAGAAATTTATCAATATAGTCTTGAGGGTTTAATTTGCCGGATTTAAGTGCTTTAGCAATCGCTATACCTGTTGCCTGCGAAGTTGAATACGAAAAAACGTAAAAGGGTTTTTCAAAGAAATGGCTGACAAATCCCCATTCATAGCCGTCCATATATTTGGGATCTTTTTTAGCATCTCCATCCCAGTATTCACCGGTTTCTGTAAGATCAAAATCATCGCCGTAATATGTCTTTATCAGCTTAGCATATTCCTTTGAGAGATATTTAAAAGTAATCGCCTCTCCTTTAGCCCCTTTCCATGCTTCACCGTGTGTAATCTGTTCAAATTGAGCAAATTGAGTCTGCCTCTGCATTGTCTGTCTCATATTATCGAGAAGAGAATCATAGAGGTAAAGCAAGAAATCCTTGTTTTTCTCCTTTTTGGCTTTTTCGATCATATACTCATAAATGATCACTTCATTAGCAGTTGAAGCAACCTCCGCGGTGTATGGAACCATGTAATAAAAGTCAAACGGCTGCTTTAAACCCGTATAAAATGAATGCATTGTATGACCGAATTCATGCGCTGCCGTGAAGAAACTTCTAAAATCATCGTTATGATTCAGCATTATAAAAGGATGAATACCGTCAACTCCCAGGTTAAATGCACCAGAAGCTTTATCCTTATTCGGATAAATATCTACCCATCCGTTTTTAGGATCCGATGCCATAAGGAGATTTTCTACATACTTTTTGCCATAATACGGAGTCAAGGCCTCAGCAATCATCTTTCTTGATTCTTCATAAGTTACCTTGGCATTATAAGAGGGAATCATGGATGCATAATTATCCCAGAATCTGTAAGAATCCATTTTAAGAACCTTTTTCTTAACGGAAACATATTCATGAACGGTCTTTTTAAGATTGTTCTCATCGGACATTATGTTTACAAGATTATCAAATACTATACTTGGTATATTTTGCGCCTTTAAATGCATTTCCTGAACTGAAGCATAATGAGAAGACTTTGCCTTCGCCTCTTCGGCATACATTGCAAGTTTGTAGGCTTCGGTAATAATGTTTCCGTAATCTTCGATGGACATCAGAAAAGCCCTCGCGGCATTTTCCCTTGCCCATCTGTCGGTACTTACTCTGGCTTCAACCCATTTAGTTACATTTACCTTCTCGTTGACTGCTACTTTTTCTTTCCTTGTGTAGCTTTTGGCTGACTTTGGAACTACATCTCCATACTTATCAAGCATATGAGTCTTAACGGAATCAACTACTGTTACGCTATCGATATCTGCGCTACGCCAGTTCATATCAGTATCAAGTATTGATTTTATAAGTGTACCGGGAACAGAATAGATTTTACTCATCAATGCCTTAATTTCTTCTTCCGGCTGGGAAAGTATATGCTCTTTCAATCTGAACAATTCGGTGAAAGAATATTTTATTTTAGAAAGCATAGTTTCATCCACCCATTTAAGGGTTTTATCCTCACCGATTTCCTTAACTTCAGGTGTTAAAAAGGCAAGTTCTTTATCAAACATGGCGCCCATGGCAATAGCCTTACCAAAATTGCCCATAAGTTGCTGATTGCTGGTTTCACCGCAATAATGTAGATATGCATAGATCCAAATCTTCGCATGTCTTTCAAAGAGATTACCGAGCACTACATAGCAACTCTCAAATTTTTCCTTTGATTCGGAAAGTCTGCCTTCGCAATCAGTAACGAAAGCATTAAGGTCCTTAGCGATAGATTCATATTCTGTCTCCCATTTTTCCTGAGTTTTAAAAATGTGATCGAGATCCCATTTGAAAAGCTCCGGAACGTCTGAACGTTGTGTGCTTGAATCAGGAATTGCTAAAAGGTTTGTGCAGAAAAGAAAGACTAACAGAAAAGAAAAATAACTGAAAAAGCTCTTCATATTTCCCCCTAACAGGTAAGGTTGAACATCTTTTTCTATTATGAAACCAATCTTAGGCTGAGATAACGCTATGTATTATTATTTTGCAGCGGTGTCAAGATATTTATTAGTATAAGATTAGGAAATAATTAGGATTATTAGAGCTTTCTTAATCTATTGTTTTTATTAAAATAACAGGCCTAGAGAATTAATGTATGAAAAAAGATATTCACAAATTAGATTTTATATAATGACCTTAAGCGATGCATATCGCTTAAGCACCTTTTCACTAAAAAAAATTTAAAGAGGTTTGAGCAAGTTATGCCTTAAAATCCACTAGCTACTTTTTCGAGCCTAGTCGGGTTTAGGATATTGACTTAAAATTTATCAAAAATTTGTAAGTGTTTACAAAACAGTAACGACAAATATGCGAAGCCATTCAAAACTAGCAAGTAAAAATATTTACATGAGAATTCTAATGCTCCTTTTTCTGAGCCTAAGCGGGTTCCGGCGAATGAAAAAAGAGCATTAGAATTCTCGCGAGCTAGTTTCAGGGGATTGCCACGGAATTCTTCGAATTCCTCGCAACGACAGGCTGCCACAATGACAAACTATCAATCTATTGAATGGGCTACTATCTCGGCTATATCAAGTGCCTTAACTTTCTCAGATTTATCAACGTCTTTAAGACCGTCACCTATCATCGTTAAACAGAACGGGCATGCGGTGGCAATTTTATCCGCTTTTGTACTCAAGGCTTCCTTTACCCTTTCATGATTTACCCGAGTCCCTTCATTTTCCTCAAGCCACATTCTTCCGCCTCCTGCTCCGCAGCAAAATCCCTTATCTTTTTTTCTTTCCATTTCGATAAGTTTTCCGCCTGCTGATTTAACTGCATCTCTTGGAGCGTCATAGATATCGTTGTAGCGGCCCAGATAACAGGAATCGTGGTACACAATGCTTTCTTTTTCTTTGCCTTTAAGTTTGAGTTTGCCTTGCCTAATCAAATCATTTATTAAAACCGAATGGTGCATAACTTCAAACTTACCGTCAAATTGCGAAAAATCATTTTTGATTGCGTTAAGACAATGAGGACAGAAAGTAACAATTTTTTTAAATTTATACTTCTTCAGGGTTTCAATATTTTCCTTAATTAAAATCTGTGCAAGATATTCATTGCCTAGCCTTCTTGCCGAATCCCCGGTGCATTTTTCTTCGACTCCTAAAATTGCAAAATCCACCCCGGCCTTTTTTAATATTTTTGTAAATGCAATTGAAACCTTTTTGCCTCTTTCATCGAAGGATCCGGCGCATCCCACCCAGAAAAGATATTCAAATTCATTTTTATCGCCTGCAAGCGGGACATTAAACCCTTCCGCCCAGTCTGCCCTTGCGGAATAACCGAATGACCAGGGGTTGTAATTGGTCTCCATATTTCTGAAAGTTGCCTGTACCTCCTCGGGAAATCTCGATTCCATAAGTACAAGGTTTCTTCTCATATCGACAATTTTATCTATGTGGTCTATAAAAACCGGACATTCCTGAACGCATGCCCTGCATGTTGTGCAGGCCCATAGTTCATTCTCTTTTACTGCTCCGCTAATCAAGGGCTTCATGTTTTCGGGAAGCTTTTTATCTTTTTTTAGCAGATAGGTGCCCTTCTCCAGAAGATGCTGCTTTATATCTATGACTATTTTCCTCGGACTCAGGTCTTTGCCCGTAGTAGAGGCAGGACAGTTAATATAGCATCTGCCGCACTCGGTACATGCGTAAGTATCCAGAAGCTGTTTCCATGTAAATTCCTCAACGTTTCCTACCCCGAAAGTTTCCGCGCTTTCATCTTCCAGATCAATTTTTCTCATCTCGCCCTTGCCTGCAAAATAAGTAAGGAACACATTCGGAATTGCGGTTAAAACATGTAAATGTTTTGAGTACGGGATGTAATTGATAAATCCTAAGAGTATAAGAATGTGAATCCACCATGATGAGTAATAAGTCCATCTAAGTGATATATTTGAAATTGATTCGTCGCTTAAGAAAATGCCGTTTGCAATCGAATATGAAACGGGCTTTGCGGTGAAAAGAGCACCCAGGGCATCTCTTACAATTTTTTCCCTGTGGCCGATGTTCATTGCAATATGTGAAGCATCTGTAACAAACATTGTGACCATCAGGCCCAGAATCATAAGTAAAATTATTGTCGCATCGAATTGAGCCTCAACCGAATAATCGAAACGGGCCGGCTTTGTAATAAACCTTCTGATTAATGCATAAACGCAGGCTCCGATAACCAAAAGACCGAAAAGCTCTTTCATCCAGGAAAATGCGGTATAAAAATAAATACCGAAAATTTCAAACGAGAAACCCCTTACAAATCCGTCCACTACAGTCTCAACCGTAGCCAGAGAAAGAATTAGAAATCCCCAGAATATCAAGGCGTGTTCCAATCCCGGACTCCATTCACGAAAAAGTTTTTTCTGACCCAGAACATTTACTAAAACGGTTTTTGCTCTTTCAAAAAAACTTCCGTTTTTGAGTCTTTCTTCGGCTTTTCCAAGCCTCATCAACTTATAGAGTTTTCTGACTCTTAGAAAAAAGAAAATCAGGGAAATCAGAATTAAGAAGGCAAGTATTCTGGCTCTAAACGACACCTAAAAACCTCCGGTTATAATTTTTCTTTAGTAAACAGGTTATTTTAATGCAGCCTCAGCGTATGGCAATGAAAAAAGGTTTCAAATCAAAGACTTTCCCTTACTAACTTAGATGTCGGGCAATATCCAGTTATGCATCAGAAAAAATTGAGTA
>CAYYBZ010000009.1:0-12230 GCA_964470285.1 uncultured Oligoflexia bacterium | reverse complement strand
TATGTAGAAAGTCGGGATGTATTTTTTTCTGAGCCTAAGCGGGTTCCCGGCTCATCAAAATAAGCGAGATGTCGGGCAATATCCAGTTATGCATCAGAAAAAATTGAGTATATGTAGAAAGTCGGGATGTATTTTTTTCTGAGCCTAAGCGGGTTCCCGGCTCATGAAAAAAATACATCCCGACTTTCTACCAAAAACTTAATCTATTCTAAAGAAGCAAGGTATTTCTCGACATCGAGTGCAGCCATGCAGCCAGTCCCTGCCGCCGTCACAGCCTGTCTGTAATGTTTATCCTGCACGTCTCCGCACGCATAAACACCCTTCACATTGGTTGAAGCACCGCAATCAGTTGTTATGTATCCCTCTTCATCCATTTCAACCTGACCTTGAAAAATTTTTGTTGCCGGATCATGTCCGATACCTATGAATAACCCCTGACACTTTATTTCTTTTTCTTCCCCGGTCTTTACATTTTTTACCTTTAAACCGTCAACACCCTTTTCCCCGATAACTTCCGTCACTACCGTATCCCAGAGAAAATCGATTTTCTTATTATCAAACGCCCTTTTCTGCATCGGTTTGGATGCACGTAGCTCATCTCTTCTATGAATGATAGTAACCTTTGAAGCAAATTTTGTAAGAAAAGTGGCCTCTTCAATTGCTGTATCACCGCCGCCGACAACACAGACATCCATGCCCTTGAAGAAAAATCCGTCACATGTAGCACAGCCTGAAACCCCCTTCCCGATCAGTCTTTGTTCCGATTCAAGACCCAGGTATCTTGCCGTGGCTCCGGTTGCAATAATTACCGTCCGGGTTTCAAAGTTCCTGCCGTCCACTTCTATCTTTTTTGTTTTATTCGAAAAATCTACTTTTGTAACGTCTCCCGTTACGAAGCGCGCTCCGAATCTCTCCGCCTGTTTTTTCATGGCTCTTATTAAATCCGGTCCCGTAACGCCATCGGGAAAACCGGGGAAATTTTCAACTTCAGTTGTAGTCGTGAGCTGTCCACCGGCTTTTAATCCTTCAATAACAACAGGTTTCATCTCTGCTCTTGCCGCATATATAGCAGCCGTTAATCCGGCCGGGCCGGAACCCAGTATTACAAGCTTTTCCATATTAAGAACTCTCCTTTTTAACAAAAGTTCGAAAAGAAATATCATGAAAGATTACAAAATTCAATCCTGCCGGCTTTAAGCTCTTAAACTTTTAAAATCCTTGCAAATCAGTCTGTTTTGGATTAGAAATTCACAGCTTGAGTCTATATAAATATAAGCGTTAAGGAGTAAATTTATGAAATTAGTCGAATGCGTTCCAAATTTTTCGGAAGGAAGAGACAAAAACATAATAGATTCAATAACTAACGAGATTTCCTCGACTGAGGGAGTAACGCTTTTAGACGTAGACCCCGGTCAGGCGACCAACAGAACCGTCGTTACGATGATTGGAGAGCCCGAAACTGTTATGGAAGCAGCGTTTAAGGCGATCAAAAAGGCCTCTGAATTGATCGATATGTCAAAGCACTCAGGCGCCCATGCGCGGCACGGTGCAACCGATGTCTGCCCATTTGTACCGGTTTCAGGAGTTACAATGGACGAGTGCGTAGAATATGCAAACAAATTAGGTAAAAGAGTGGGCGATGAACTGGGAATACCCGTTTATTTATACGAAAATGCCGCTAAAAAACCTGAAAGACAAAATCTGGCAGAAGTCAGAAAAGGCGAATACGAAGCCCTGGAAGAAAAGCTGCAAAAATCAGAATGGAAACCCGATTACGGTCCTGCTAAATTTAATAAAAAATCAGGCGCCACAAACATCAGCGCAAGAGAATTTCTAATTGCTTACAACGTAAATTTAAACACTAAAGACACTAAAATCGCTTCAGAGATTGCAAAAAACATAAAAGAAGCCGGCAGACCCAAAAGGGGTCCGGACAGAAAATTTGTCCGGGACAAAGACGGAAACGTTGTCAGAATTCCCGGCACCTTAAAGGCATGTAAGGCAACCGGCTGGTTTATTGAAGAGTATAAAGTTGCACAGATTTCAATGAATCTTGTTAACTATAACGTTACTCCCCCTCATATTGCCTACGAAGAAGTTAAAAAGCAGGCTGAAAAATTCGGATGCATTGTAACAGGGAGTGAACTTGTAGGGGTTATTCCAAGGGAAGCAATGCTTCAGGCCGGACATTACTATCTCGATAAAATGGGAAAAACAAAGGGAGTGCCGGAAAGCGAAATAATATTTACGGCTGTTAAGTCAATGGGACTCGATGAACTCTATCCGTTCGACAACAAAAAGAAAATAATCGAGTACATGATCACAGACGATTCAAAATCCCTGGTGGCCATGAAGGTTAATGAATTTACAGATGAGCTGTCATCTGATTCACCCGCACCGGGAGGAGGCAGCACAGCTGCTCTTTGCGGTTCACTTTCAGGAGCCCTTTCTTCAATGGTGGCAAATCTTACTTCGGTAAGAGATGATTACAAGGAAGTAAAAACCGAAATGCTAAAACTCGGGCAGAAAGCCCAGCAACTCAAGGATGATTTGCTTAAAAGCGTTGATAAAGATACCGAGGCCTTTAACAAAATAATAGACTGCTTCAGAATGCCCAGGAAAACTCCCGAGCTTAAGGAAAAGAGGCTTGCTGCAATTCAGGAGGCCACAAAACAGGCCACTTTGGTACCACTTTCGGTTTTGGAAATGTGCAGCGAGGCCGTTAAAGCGGCCAGGGAAGTTGCAGCCAAGGGATTTAAAAGTTCTCTGTCAGACGCGGGCGTTGCAGGAGCTACCGCCCAGGCGGGAGCCCAGGGGGCATTTTTAAATATAATGATTAATCTAAAAGAAATAACCGATGAAAGCTTCAACAAAGAAATTAAAGAAAAAGCTTTAAAACTTAAAAATGAGGCGTATAAAGTTGCCTCAGATATTGAAGATATAATGAACAAGGAATTAAACATATAAGGATTCATAAGGAGAATGTATGCCAGTAAAACCGCCAAAAGACATAAAAGAACCGAAAGGTAAACTCGGAGTCTTAATCCCGGGACTCGGAGCAGTAAGCTCAACTTTTATAGTCGGTGTTAAAGCCATTCAGAAAGGCTTGGCAAAGCCTTTGGGCTCTCTGACCCAGATGGGAACAATAAGGCTCGGTAAAAGAACCGACAACAACGTACCCCTGATAAAGGATTTCGTTCCTTTGGCAAATCTTAATGATTTGGAATTTTTACCATGGGATATTTTTACCGACAGCTGCTACGAAGTAGCCAAAAACGCCCACGTCATTCAGGGTTCCATGGTCGATATGGTTAAAGAAGAAATTGAATCGATCAAACCGGCCAAAGCTGTTTTTGATCAGAAGTATGTTAAAAAACTTTCAGGGACACATGTAAAATCCGGGAAAAGCAAAATGGATCTTGCAAAACAGCTCATGGAAGATATCGACAAGTTCAAGGAAGAAAAGAAAATCGACCGCTTCGTAATGATCTGGTGTGCCTCAACCGAAATTTTTATGAAAAGGGATAAAGTCCATGAGTCGGTTGCATCATTTGAGAAAGGCCTTGAGAAGGATGACCCCGCGATAAGCCCAAGCATGATTTACGCTTATGCGGCTCTAAAAAAGAGAATCCCCTTCGCGAACGGAGCCCCGAATCTTACGGCAGACATTCCCTGCATGATGGAACTTGCAAAAGAAAACAACGTCCCGATTTGCGGTAAGGATTTTAAAACCGGTCAGACTTTGATGAAAACAATTCTGGCACCGGGTTTTAAGGCCAGACTTTTGGGAGTTAACGGCTGGTTCTCGACAAATATTTTAGGAAACCGGGACGGAGAGGTTCTGGACGATCCAGAATCTTTCAAGACAAAAGAAGAAAGCAAATTAAGCGTTCTTGAACACATACTTGAACCGAAACGTTATCCCGATCTTTACAAAAATCTCTATCACAAAGTCAGAATAAACTACTATCCACCCAGAGGCGACGCTAAAGAGGGCTGGGACAACATAGATATTTTCGGCTGGATGGATTACAGAATGCAGATAAAAGTCGATTTTTTGTGCAAAGATTCCATTTTAGCGGCACCCATAGTTCTTGACCTTGTGATGTTTTTAGATTTTGCACAAAGATGCGGATTCAGGGGAATTCAGGAATGGTTATCGTTTTATTTCAAAAGCCCCATGCATGCCGAAGGTTTATACCCCGAGCATGACTTATTCATACAGCTGATGAAACTTAAGAACACTTTAAGATTTATCAAGGGTGAGGATATGATTACCCACCTGGGCAATGAATATTACGATTAATTAATAAGATTTTTCCCAAGTAAAAAGGGCCGAAAGAGAATTTTCTCGCGGCCCTTAACATATCCGTTCCTAAAAGTTATCATCCTCCCCAGTTCTGAAGCTTTACCCTGAGAACCGGATCAGTGCTGCTTTCAGATGTATAGATGGAATACCTCATCAAATGACCCGCTGTGATTGCAAAATGATTGTTTCCCGAGGTTAAATGACTCGGGTTGATTGTAAATAAAAGCGGTGTATTGGCCGGGCCGCCCATTCTTGAGCTTTCCAAGGCTCCCTGATCCGGAAGATCAAAATCATTTTCATAATCCAGCACACCGTAATCGCTGATTGTATAAAGACTTAGGTTTTGATGCTGACTGTTCATACCGCCTCCTGACCATTTTATAACAACACTTAATTCAGCTTCTCTAACCATGCCCATATCTATACCGCTTAGATCGAATCTCATGTAAGAATGACTGTCGTGAGGCCAGTTATCGTAATCATTATAGGTGCCGACATACATAGAAGAGCTGTTATTATCTTCGCCGGGCGGATCTATGCATGATTCCGGAGGATCGGGCCAGCAATCCCAGTATGTATAATCATAGATGTAACCGTCGTGTATCGGATAGAGTTCTTCCCATATATAGTATTGTCCGGGAGTTGCAGAAACCTCGTTTGAGAAATCAGCGCTTTCACCGAAAAGGTTTACCGACTTAACCGCTAAATAATATGTGATTCCATTTGCAAGTCCTGTTATTTCATAAGATGTGTTACTGCCTGCATTGACAGGGCTCCCGTACGTTCCGGGAGATGTCCCGTAATAAATGTTATATGAAGCAGCACCCGCAACTGCGTTCCATGAAACTATTATCAGCCCGTCACCGCCGTCAGCCGATACTCCTGTCGGTGCGGGAGGTTTGTTATCCGGAGTATGAGCGTTAGCAACATTTGAATAGGCGGAATTTCCTTCCGCATTGTAGGCTCTCACCCGATAATAATAGGTAGTATCTGCATTAAGTCCGCTATTCGTATAAGTCGCGATACCCTGACCTACAGTATCAATCTGAGAAAAATTGGAACCATCAAGAGATCTTTCAATTTTAAAACCGTCTTCGTTTTCCGAATTATCACTCCAGCCTATCTTGATCCTGTATGATTTTTCTAGATTAGCCCAAAGGGCGGTTGGAGCAGCAGGCGGATTGTCTGGGATTTCACCGACAGAAAGGTAGACATCGGCCTGTTCCGAGCCGCCGTAATTTCCGCTGAAGGTTATAGTGGCATTAAGATTGTCTCCGTATGAAAGATTTGTGCAATCGATTCCAATATCAACGCTTCTGTCCGTCTGTCCTGAAACGGGATTAACGGATAACCAATTTGCACCTTCGCCTGACTCGAAGTTTATCGCTCCGCCGTATCCGGCGTTTGAAACATATATTTGATCCTTTACCGCCAACCCGTCGCCCTCCGTACACGTTAAATTCAGAGATGTTTTATCGATTGCAAGATCGTACTGCGTCCCGGCATTATTAACGGTTAGATTAACGGTAACGTTTTCATTTTCTCCGTTTCCGGATACGGTCACATTTTGACTGTAAGAACCCGCACTTAAGCTTGAGCAGTTTATGTAAACATCCAGTTTTAAATCCGTAGATCCGGATGTCGGACTTAGTGAAAGCCAGTTAGCATTTTCGAAAGTCGAAAAGCTGATTGCTCCGCCGGTTCCGGCATTACTTACATTAATATCGGCCTTATCCTGATTACCGTCACCTGCAGTGCATGATGTGCTTATAACAGCCGGGGAAACACTTAAATCCGGATTTGAATTTGGTGCATTAACGGTCAAATTTATTGAAACAATCTTTGTTTGCTCATTACCGGTTACCGTTATATCGGCAGACGGATTCGATCCTGCCGTAAGAGATGAACAGTCGGCAAAAACTTCCACTGTTTCATCTGAAATACCTGAAACCGGACTTACAGAAAGCCAGTTTTCATGCTCGGTGACATTAAAATATATGTCATCATCCGATCCGGCGTTAGATATAGATATATTCCCCTTTTTGGTGCTAGTATCTCCCTCAGTGCAAGAAATGTTCATCAACTCCGGGGAAACACTTAAATCCGATGTTGACCCTAAACCTTTCGGTACGGCCGTTACTTCTACGGAATAATTACTTTCATCGTTTTTGGAAAACGATGTCATGGCTATGTAGTATTTTTTCCCGTTGGCAAGTCCATGCAGGACAAAATCCTTAAACTTTTTATCAACCAGTACCGGTGATGCTCCCGATGTACTCTCACTTCCGGAATAATCCTTCGATGCCGCACCGTAATATATTCTATAATTGTATTGGCTGCTTTTTGATTGCCAGGAAAGTGTAATCTTGCCGTCACCAGATTTTGCTGAAAGCTCAAACGGAGGCTTTAAATCAAGTATCCCTCCGCCCGCTTTATCCCTACCGCCGCATGAAATCAATAAAAGCGATGAAATTATAAAAGTTAAGATTTGAAACCCTCTTTTTGTATCCATAATTGCTCTCCTTATAAGTTCTTATCCATTAAAAGTGAAAAAAGAATGTATACACAAATACTTGCAAATTATATGCCATTGACTCATGTGTAACAACTTGATATTCTTAGGTAATATTCAAGGACTTATAAATAGGAATATGTTTTGAGCAATTTTTCTCCGAATCTTTAAAATATAATTTTCCCGGTTACAAAACTGATTATGAGGGAAAAGCTTCTGTAATTAATTACTTCAGGAGCCGGATACTCATCACTCATCGCTTCTTAATAGATTCGTGGCATTGCCTCTGACTTTTATTTTTCCTTCGCGCGTAAGATAAAACCCTTCGGGCAGCATTTCTTCGATTTGTTTTTTATGACCGGAGACAGTCCATTGGTTCTGAATAAAAATTTCTAAAATGCGCATCTTGATACGCATGCTTTCTTCTTCGTTTACCATAATTTCAACCAGGGGATCCCTTGCAATAACATCACCCTGCTCCCCCAATACTTCAATTGCCCTGTAGCGCACTTCCTCCTCGTCATCTCCTAAGAATACAATAACCTTTTTTACAATCTCTGTATTCTTGAATTCAACGAGATAGTTTAAAAGATCAAGACGTTTTTCTAAAACATCTTCATTGAACGTTGAATCCTCGTCATTCAACATTGACAGAAGAAAAGCTAAAATATCGTCCTTTTTGATCAGCTGACCCAGAATTTTTAACGGCCAGGCAATATTTTCTGCTTTGTTAATGTATTCTTTTACAAATGGAACGGCTCTTTCTCCGAAGTTAATCAGTAATTTAGCAACATATTCTTTTTCAGATTTATCCTTTATCGAATTATCGTAGGTAAAATCAAACCGATGCAGAAGACCCGCTACGGCTTCATCTGAGCCGTCATGAACAAGGAAATCCGCTGCCGCGTAGCGATTTTCAGTTAACTGATGCTTATCTGAAATTTTCTTTATGCTTTTTTGAACGGCCGAAACCCGACGCTTTTCCCTGTATTTTTCCATATATTCCTTGATACCCATAATTGTTAAGTAATTTAAACCAATTTAGCCGGTTTTCAATAAAAATATGTAAATTGAATCTACAAATTACTTCTTCGCCGGGCTCATAGCGATGACTATATATTTGTAATTTTTTATAAGTGATATAGTATAGCCTCTATTTCTAAATACAGGAGAAAGCTCAATATGGCCCAGAAAATTACGAAAAGGTCGCAGGATTTTTCGCAGTGGTATCAGGACATCGTTTTAAATGCAAAGATGGCCGATTATTCCCCGGTAAAAGGCTGCATGATAATAAGACCTAACGGATATTCCATATGGGAAAAAATGCAGGCGGCTCTTGATAAAATGTTTAAGGATACCGGGCATGTCAACGCATATTTCCCCCTTTTTATACCGAACAGCTTTTTAGAAAAGGAAAAGGATCATGTCGAGGGTTTTTCTCCTCAAACAGCCGTTGTAACTCACGGAGGCGGATCAAAACTTGAAGAACCATTAGTTGTAAGACCTACCTCCGAAACAATAATTAATGCGATGTATTCTAAGTGGGTATCTTCTTACAGAGATCTTCCCATTCTCATAAATCAGTGGGCAAATATTGTCAGATGGGAAATGAGAACGAGGCTTTTCTTAAGAACAACGGAATTTTTATGGCAGGAAGGTCATACTGCTCACGAAACACATGAAGAGGCCATGGAAGAAACGCTTAAAATGCTCGATGTCTATAAAACATTTGCCCATGATTACATGGCAATGCCGGTTATTCACGGTGAGAAGTCCGAATCGGAAAGATTTGCGGGAGCAGTGAAAACATACTGCATTGAAGCCATGATGCAGGACAAAAAGGCCCTTCAGGCGGGAACTTCACATTTGTTAGGTCAGAATTTTTCCAAAGCCTTCGATATAAAATTTCAGGACAGAGAAGGCAACCTTCAATACGCGCATCAGACAAGCTGGGGAGTTTCAACAAGGCTAATCGGAGCATTAATAATGACTCACGGTGATGATAACGGTTTAATTGTTCCTCCAAAGCTGGCTGCTAATCCCGTTGTAGCCATTCCAATCTATAAAGACGACCTTGCAAAAAATAAGGTCTTATCTGAACTGGATAAAATTAAATCTTCATTAAAAGATAAAATAAATATACATATTGATTCAAGACAGCAGTATACGCCGGGTTGGAAATTCAACGAATATGAGCTTTTGGGAACACCCATTAGAATCGAAATGGGGCCCAAAGATCTCGAAAAATCACAGTGCGTTTTAGTAAGAAGAGACACTAAAGAGAAAAAAGCCGTGCCTCTGGAGAAAACAGCATCTGAAATCCCCGCTATGCTGGAAGATATTCAGAAATCTCTTTTTGACAGAGCCAAAAACTTTTTAAACGATAATACTTTTGAACTTGACGATTATGAAAAGTTTAAAAACATGGTTATGAATGAAGAAGGTTTTGCCTCATCTCACTGGTGCGGCGAAGGAAAATGCGAAGAAGAAATAAAAAATGAAACAAAAGCCACTGTACGCTGCATTCCCATGGATACAAAAAAAGAAAAGGGCAGATGCATTAAATGCTCTAAAGATTCAAAAGTCCGTGTTATTTTCGCAAAAGCGTACTGATATTTAAGTCCGATACATTTATTTGCCTTAAATTCTTGACCTTTTAATCTACAGATGTAAGTTTATATAATAACTGACAAACTTGAAAAGGAGAGTGTTCCTTGCGCAAGCAAATCAAGCTATTTGCCCCATCTTTTTTATTTTCGCTTCTTATTGCCGCCTGTCTTTTAATAAGCATGCCAATCAATGCACAGGAAAGTAAAAAAACAGATTTTGAAATACATTATTCAAAGGCAATTAAGGCGCAAACAGACGAAAGTTTTGAGAAAGCGGCATCAGAGCTCGAATCCGCACTTGATATTGTGCCCGACAGCAATCAGGCTAATTACGCGCTGGGAATAGTCTATCAGCAGCTTAACCGACATACGGATGCTCTAAAAAAATTCAACGTCGTATATAAAAAAGATAAAACTTTCAAGTTTCTTCCTTTCAGGGTGGGTTTGAGTTATTTCAACTTAAAAGCACCGGACAAGGCTGAAAAGTTTTTCAAGTTTCAGATTTCCAAAACGGACGACGAAAAGATAAAAAATCAGTGTCATTTTTACCTGGCCAAGATTTATGAAAAGGCCCGGAAAGAAGATCTTGCAGAGGGCCAGTATAAAATGATTTCCGTCGAAGTCCCCAGGATATCGGTTAAAAAGATTAAAAAGAACTGGTGGTTTTTCAACGGATATCCCGGTTTTCAATGGGACTCAAACGTAGCATTGATAGCCGACGGTGTTGCAACGCCCCCTGATATATCAGGTAAACAGTCCGCCAGAATGTTCGTAGCACTCTCCGGAGGCATAATTCCCCTGCAAAGAGACAACATCGTACTTTCGGCTGCATACACATACTATCACGGCTTTAATCTGATGAACGCTTTATCCAGATATAACTTTAACCTGCATACCGTGTCGGCCGACATGATCGTAAACAAGAAAATTAACCGGAGGGCGTATAGATTCTTAATGGGTTACGACTATCAGTTAACCCTAATCTCGAATAAGTTTAATTTTTTCAGCCAATCCCATATCATAAGTCCCAGATTTCAGCTTCACTGGGACAAAAAATGGATTACCGAAATCAGAACCAGCTTCAGTATAGACGATTATTACGCCTCGGCATTTGACGAAGATAACCGGGACGCCTTGCTCACTACAGCCGGAGTAATTGAAACGATGTATTTCAATGCAAGAAAATCAAAAGCCTATCTGGCCTTTGATATTGAAAGCAACAAGGCTGACGGTTACAATTTCGATTTTTACGGCCTTGTCCCTTCCTTGGGTGTTTCAAGCCCGCTGTGGTGGTTCTCCGAAATTAAGCTCGATTTTTCCTTCGCCTACAGAAAATTTCATAATTTCCTGCCACCCCCCAGAAGAGTGGATAAGATCCTGACAATTCAGGCCAACATCAAAAAACAAATCACAAGGTGGTTTGAAATCAGCATTAACGAAGCTTTCGCTTATGATAAATCGATAGCTAATTATTCCTATAAAAGAAACGTAGTTTCACTAATTTTTGGATTCTTACTTTAGGTGACTTATGAAAAAAACTTTCATCACTTTTTGCCTGTTAATATTTGTAATTATTACAACTAAGTCTTTTGCAATGGAGGTACCAGTTGGTAACATCGCCGAAGTAATTAATACGGTAAAAATTACTTCAAAAGACGGCTCTGAAAGGACGGCCAAAAAGAATGACCCGGTATTTCTAATGGACAGAATAAAAACCGAAAAGGACGCCAAAATAAAAATACTCTTCAATAACGAAAATATTATCGTTCTGGGATTTGAATCCGAACTCACAATTAACGAACTTGTCTACAACGAAGAAGACAAAGAATCGCGCAGCTTTTTTGAACTGATAATGGGAAAGGTCAGGGCAATTGTTAAAAAACTGAAACCCAAATCCCAGTTTAAGATAAAGGTTGCAAACTCCGATATAGGGGTCCTGGGCACGGATTTTATAGTTATTTACAACAGAGAAAAGCGCATTATTGAAGCCTTCGTAGATGAAGGAAGCATCAACATATCCGATACAAAAAAGAGATGGTCTCCTGTAGATATTGAAACAAAGCATTACACAAAGATAGAAGAAGGCACTAAACCGGAAAAGCCGGAACCTTACAATCCGGAAGTTTATGATCCGGTGAAGGACGAGCTCACTATATACGAAGATCCGGCTACATCTCCCGGAAATGATTACAGCGAATACATCGAAGGGGCCGGCGATGAAACAATTCAGGAGGATGAAGGTCTTGACCCGGAACCTCTCCCTGCTCCTGATCCTTTCCCCGAAGAGGGGCAGGAACCTTTAACAGGAACAGTTAAAGTAAAAGTAACTACTATATTCCCGTAATTGCCGTCACGATCAGGTTTTCAGCCGCACCTTGAAATTCTAAGCGATGGAGGGTTGTGACCAGCTGTCGCTGTCTTTTAAACCGCTAATTCCTGATAGCGCAAATATCTGAACTTCCCTCTCTATTCCCTTAACCTTGACTTTACCCAGGTTTCTGACTACGGCCCGATCTCCTATCAGGGCCAGAGTTCTTTCGCTAATAATAATGTTCGTTCCGAATTGTTTATTTAATTCTTCTATCCTGGAAGCAACGTTAACCTCGGTTCCTAAAACGGAATAATTAAACAGATATTCAGAACCCATATTACCTACTAAAACATCACCGGTGCTTATTCCGACACCTATATCCAGTGTAGGTAATCCCTGATCATAAAGGGATTTATTGAAGGGCCTTATAAGCTCCATCATCCTGAAAGCCGCTCTATAGCCTCCAACACCCGATTGCTGGAAACCATG
>CAYYBZ010000008.1:0-20150 GCA_964470285.1 uncultured Oligoflexia bacterium | reverse complement strand
TCGAAAATTAACTCCGATGTGTGTGAAGCCCTTATTCCCATTTTGTCGGAAAGATTTCCGTATGAAAAGCCGGGTGTCCCCTCTTCCACTACAAAAGCGCTTAATCCTCTGGAGCCCCTTGATTTATCGGTTTGTGCTATAACGGTATAAAGTTTTGCAACCGAGCCGTTGGTTATCCACTGTTTCACCCCGTTAAGAACGTAATGATCTCCGTCTTTTTTAGCCGTAGTTCTTACGTTGCCCGCATCACTGCCCGCTTCCGGTTCGGTTAATGCAAAAGCGGCCAGCGTTTCACCGCTGGCAACTTTTGTTAAGTATTTTTTATTCTGCTCTTCTGTTCCGAAAAGGATTAAAGGATAGCTGCCAAGCGCGCTGGCTCCGAAAGGCAATGCAATTCCCCCGCACACTCTTGAAAGTTCTTCCATTACCAAAGCTGTTTCAAAGGAACCGAGTCCGCCTCCGCCGTAAGTTTCAGGTATATACAAACCTATCAATCCTGCTTCCTTAAGGGCGTCCATAACTTCCTGCGGATGCCTTCCGTCCCTGTCACATTCTTCCCTTATCGGTTTAGCGATATCCTCGGCTATTTTTCTTGCCAAATCCTTAATCATTATTTGTTCTTCGGTAAGACCGTACATATTAATTCTCCCTTCAGGATATTTTGGATTCTTATGTTATTCTTTATTTTAAGGATGGGATATTATGAATATTGCCATTCTTTGTCAAGAAATGCGGTTTTGTGCATATTTTGGAACCATATATGCAAGATTAGGACGTTTTAGGCATTTTGTCTTACAAAATCATCTATTTTATCTCTTGATTCATCCTCAAGATCCACAAAAAATATTCCCGAACCTGGAGGGGAAATTCTGGGCTTGGGGGATTTTTCGCCTATTGTATAAAGTATGTTTCCCATGGTTGCAAAATTATTCTTACTCTCAGGAAGAGAAAATGTCATGAAAACTTTGGCGTCCAGCGGGAAGGTCCTGTCGGTTTTTATGAAAATACCGTCTCTTGAAATTGTAAAAGCCTGTGCATCGAAGAAATCCTGCATGTAATCGCAGTGAACAACTGCATTGCAAAGGCTTCTTGAATTCTTTCTTAAACCCGATTCTTCAAAAAGTATATTTGAAAGCCTGAAAAGTATTTCCTCGGCGCTTGAAGATTCCTTAATAAAGTCCCTCGGTTTCAAAATTTTTATTTTTTGCAGGGCAACCGGAGAAAACTGTGTATTTTTTGAGGTAACCGCGAAAAGTTTGGTCGTTTCAAGATCCGAGGTCTGCATGAAATTATCGAAGAAGTTAACCTCGGAAAGACTTACCTGATCCAGAGGAAAACCCACCATTGAGTATTTAATGCCTGAAGCTTCAATCTTTTTTGCAACATCCTGCAGAGATTTTACAACCGAAACTTCATATCCGCAGGTTTCCAGTGCACCTGCAAATTTATCGGAGAAATCAAGCTCCGAATGGGCAAGAATTATCTTACTGTTCCCCTCCATAAAAACCCCTTTATTTTAAGCACTTAGATTGGAGTATAACACTCATGCATAAAAATGACAATCATTGACTTGAAACTTTTACCGATAATATTTTACTATACATTCCGGTATTTTATAAATAATTATGTTATAAGCCAAATCGTTGAATTATGCAGATTGCTCAAATAAAAGAAGATAACTCACAAAAGCTGCTTATAGCCTTTGTGATCTTTTCGATTTTTCTGCATTTTACCTTGATTTTAATTGCTTACAAATATCCTGTTTATCCAAGCAATAAAGGTCTTTCGTCTGAAGAGCCGGTGGACATAAAAATTGTTTCACCCTTGGATTCTCAAAATATATTAAACAGAAATGAAGGTAAAATTGTTGACCTTGTGGATAATCTGCCTTCTAAAACCCCAAAACAAACAAGATTTTTAAGCGACAGGGATAGAAGCGTTGATAAGGAATCCCAAGCATCTATAACGGGGCGTAATCCGAACGCCCCGTTTACAATGCTTCCCGATAATTCTGAGAACAGATTTGAAGAAAAATCCTCTCAAAGAAAAGACGAAAAACCCGGTCTGTCAAAAGGACAAAGAAAGGATTCAAATCGGGACAAAGAACTCAATCTCTTCCCGTCTCATGAACAGCTTTCAAGATATTTTACCGTAGCACCTAACAATTATCTGCCCGGCGTAGAGATGGGCAACGCCACTCTTCTCAACACATGGGGTTTTGCATATTCCGGATTTTATGTAAGAATAAAAAGACAGATGGAGGCTATCTGGGACCCCAGAGCGTCAATTGACAAATACAGACCTCTTAGCAAGGATTTACTGGTAACCGCCTTAAACATAGTGCTTAATTCTGACGGCTCCCTTTACTCAGTCAGGCTTGAAAAATCATCCGGATACAAGGAGCTTGACGAAGAAGCCTTCAGAACGGTCAGAGAAAGCGCACCTTTTTTAAATCCGCCCAAAGGTCTTGCCGCACCTGACGGAAAAATTTATATCCCTAAGTGGAATTTTATAATAACATTCAGGGGAGGTTTTTAAGTAAAGAGAGGCAAACTATAATGCGTTCAACAAAACTTTTTATTGCAATAACCGTTTTTTTGACAATTTTTTTGATTCACTGCTCTCTAAATCAATATTCTCATCAGACAAGTTTAAAAATTTATACAAAATTTCCCGGCAAAAGATCGCCTTCTCAAACTTCCCTGAATAAACCGACGGGTGCTGCCGATTCTTACGTTCCGGCATTCATAGATAGAATCATACTAACAATTACCGGCACATCAACGGACGGTGAGACCGTTGACGTAACTATGACTAAATTGTCCTCAGACGGGAACTTCTCGGCCGAATTTGATCCGCCCGATTTACCCTTTTCAAATAACCTGACAATCAACTCAAAGGCCTATACGTGCCGGAAAACCGATTTAAGCTGCTGCGAGCCTGAAGACGAAGCCTGCACGGATGAAAAATGGATTTTAACGCACGAAGCTACAGCTGAAGATGTAACTATAAACGGTGACATTGATCAGTCCGAAATTAAAATTATTCTGACCGTCAAAACTCAACCTGACTCTTCATTCCCCGGGGAGGTTATTCATGGAGTTGATTTAGATCAAAATACTAATCTTGACCTGAACAACTTTATAGAAATTCAGACAATTTCACAAGACTCTCTAAATAAACTGACTAGCTTTTATCATGCCTTAGGCGTAAGTTCAAGCGGGACAATAGCTTTTTGCTGGTTCGACACTGAACAATATATAGTCAACTTTTCCGTTGTAAAGGATATATATTTAAAATTGAGTTTTTTTGACTATAACGGCAATTTCTTGTCAGAGCCGACTCTTCCCTTTTTAACAAACGAAATCAAAAATATTCCTGAAATTATTAATGAAAACATTTTATTTAAAAATGATATCCTGTATATTCCATTTGCTAAATCAGATAATTCCATACAAGTAGCAGTCTTTGAACCACCCTATACTTCAGTTACGGGTTTATTAACCGTACTGGAACCGACTGATATAACTGTTAATTCACCTTGTATTAAAGAATTTCGAGAAGGGTTTATAATCTCATGGAATGAATCAGAAAAGAAAATAGCTAAATTCAGGATATTTGATCAAGACTTTAACCCGGCATCAAACGATGAAATATTTTGCTCAGTTACAGAATCAGGAGAAACATGTAAATCTCCTAAAATATTTATTTACGATCAAATTCATATAATTGCTTTTACTTACAAAAATACAAACAATAACCCGCATCGGATAGTTGGGACACTCTATGAAATAACCGGGCCAGATTCATCAGATCAGTATAGTTTTTCTTTTCTTGGAGAGAAAACAATTAACACTGAAGCAGAAAGTGTTTTCGGAGGTAATGACTCAGTTGACTTTGATTTTGATTTTGATGTTTTTGCTGTTTACGAAAATACTGAAACAACATATTCAAGTATTAAAGGAACATCCATCAGCCTTAATGCCTTTCAAAATGAAAACGGAGAGCTTCCACTTACACTTTTTCCGGTTATCGGCCATGACCCTGGGGACAATCCATTTAACAATATGCAACCGATTCAACTAAATTCACGCAAAGATGTGTTCATTACTTTATATTCCTCAGATGACCCTTTTTATTCATCGGAAGGTTTTAAGATATTATACAAAACTGCAGATAATACTTTTGGGAGATACCCGGCATTTTCATCCGGTAATTCTCCAAATGATGACACATGGGAAAAGCTTAACATGGGAAGTCCTAGAGCAGTTTTCAATGAGGATGGTTTCGGAGTAATATCATGGTTCTCCAACGACCATAAAATAAGATTTAAAAGATGGCTGTTTTAATTTTACTAAATATCTCTAACTACATTCGCCGTAATATACCTTACAAAACTTAAGGCAGTTTCTTGCCTGGAAGAAGAAAATGTACTTGTTGAATTTAACGGCTTTTGACATAAAACCGTCGCATTGCTGATTGATATTTCCGCGTTCGCTGCCGTAATAGTAGCCCGTGAAAAGCTCGGTAGAGTTTTTAAGATCCAGAAACTGCTCGCTTCCTTCACCGTCATGGTATCTCCACTGATTTTCAGAAAGTTTTATCATTGTTTCCGGATACTTTTTATCTGTAGGTAATTCTTCAAAATCCTGACAAGGAGTCTCATCGCATTCCTTTTCATAGGCTATATCTGACTCTTCCGTTGCGTAGGAATCTAATTTGCCCGGGAAATTGGTCGGTTGCTGAAAGTCTTCATATCCCTCCCCATCACTGATAACCGTCGCAACCAAATACATAAATCCTATTTCTTCTTCACGGAACCCTCTAAGCTGCGACCCTACTTCCATCCGTTCCACATAAAGCTTATAGCATATACCCGGACATTCCGGATTAAGGGGATCCTCAGGGCAGGATACAATCTCTTCGTTTTCATCGGCCATATCTGCCCATACTCTCATATCGATTTCATTGTAGTAACTGCCGTCGCTAAACGGATCAACTAAATCCATTGCTCCGTGCTGATAATTGCCGCATCCTATAAATAAAAAACTTAAAACGATGATTGTAATTTTTATTGATTCCATTGTTTTATCTCCATATTTTTGTTGCATAATATTTTCATATAAGTGCCAATTTCATGCCAAAGCTCACGCATTGCTAACAGACCGGTATTATTGTGTTTTATTTTATTCCAATAGGAATTGTCATAAAAGTGACAAAAACAGTAAACCCTAGTTACTGTTAAAATGTAATTTTATGTAATTAAGTTTTAGATTCAATGGGTTAGAAAAACTACAAAAGTTAACACACACATTACAAAAGTGAACTCAGGTTTCCCCCAAAAAAAGACATGAAATTAGAACCTGCATTAAAAATTGGCAGATGATTTTTTGGAATCTGACCATGTGAGCTTGGGATTCTTAGCTGCATGAACTTCATCAAGCCTTTTAATTCCGAGATTATTCGGAGCAGAATGCAAAATATCCGGGTTTTCTTTAATTTCCTTTGCAATTGTTTTCATGGCCTCAATGAATCTGTCTATTTCAGCCTTGCTTTCGGTTTCCGTGGGCTCAATCATTAAAGCCCCCTTGACTATCAGAGGAAAATAAACCGTAGGTGCATGAAATCCAAAGTCCATTAATCTTTTTGCAATATCAAGTGTTGAAACCCTGTCATCCTTGAAATTCTTATCAGAGAGAACCACCTCGTGAAGCGATTTTGATTCGTATGGAAGATGATAAATACCCTTAAGATGCGCCTTTATATAATTCGAGTTTAATACGGCTCCTTCCCTAACCGCCTTTAAACCCTCTTCACCCAAAGACAGGATATAAGTCAATGCTCTTATAATCACGCCGAAATTTCCGTAAAAGGGTCTTAGCCGCCCGATTGAATCGGGAATATCATATTTAAAAATAAAGCCGTCTTTTTCTTTTTCTATTAAGGGAACCGGAAGAAAATCGCTTAAAATATCCCTGATGGCAACGGGTCCTGAACCCGGGCCCCCTCCTCCGTGCGGCGTTGAAAACGTTTTATGCAGATTCATATGCATTACGTCCACACCCATTTCCCTGAAATCGACAAGGCCCAAAACGGCGTTTAAATTAGCGCCGTCACAGTAAACAAGACCGCCGGCTTCATGTATTATGTCGGATATTTCAGATATATTTTCTTCAAATATACCCAAAGTGTTAGGACACGTTACCATAAGGCCCGCAACCTTATCACTCATGACTTCTTTAAGTTTTGACGGAGAAAGCATTCCTCTCTCATCCGATTTAACTGTAACTACCCGGTAATTACAAAGCGCCGAGCTGGCCGGATTTGTTCCGTGAGCGGAATCGGGTATTATGACAATATCTTTACCGCTTTCATTTTTTCTGTGATAGGCCATTATCATCTGCATACCTACAAACTCGCCCTGCGCCCCGGCAGAAGGACTCAGTGTAACTGCATCCATGCCTGTAATGGTGCATAAAAGCTTTTGTGTAATATAAAGCGCTTCCATATTCCCCTGAATTGTATCCAAAGGAGAATAAGGATGAGTCGAAGCAAAATCAGCCGCTGAAGCGATTCTATCGTTGATTTTTGGATTGTATTTCATGGTGCACGAACCTAAAGGGTAAAGGCCCGTATCAACGCAGTAATTCTTCTGGGATATTCTTGTGAAATGTCTTACAACCTCGACCTCTGAAAGTTCCGGATAGTCTCCCATCTCATCTCTTCTGTAATCGTTCGGTATTGATCTTTTAACATCATCGAAGTTTATCTCACATGTGAATTCCCCTACATCCTTTGTTCTCTCTTTATTACGTGAGATTTCAAAAAGATCTTTTTCTTCCTGATAATATCTTAAAACCTCATTTTTCTTCATCAAGGTCTTTCCTTTCCTATAAACAGCTCTTTACCGCTTCTATGTAAGCATCCATGTCTTTTTTGGTTCTCATTTCGGTTACGGATACCAAAATACTTGTTTTGTATTCCCTGAAGTATCCTTCCAGAGGAATTCCTCCGATTATTCCGGCTTCCTTTAAGCTGTTAAGAATTGTGGAGGCCGGTAAAGACGAAGAAAAAACAAATTCATTGAAAGTAGGAGCGTCGAATTTAACCTGAACACCCCTCAAATTTGAGAGTTCTTCTCTTAGATATTGAGCGTTTGAAAGATTTGAACTGGCCAGCTCTCTAAACCCTCTTTTCCCCAAAAGTGCAAGATAAATCGTTGCCTTAAGGGCACAGAGCGCATTGTTTGTGCAGATATTGGAAGTAGCTTTTTCTCTGCGTATATGCTGTTCCCTTGTCGCCATGTAAAGGACATATCCCTTTTTTCCCTCTGCATCGATAGTTTCGCTGGCTATTCTTCCTGGTATGTTTCTTGTGTATTCTTTTTTGGTGGCTAAAAGCCCGAGATGCGGGCCT
Source organism: uncultured Oligoflexia bacterium (assembly GCA_964470285.1). Taxonomy (GTDB): domain Bacteria; phylum Bdellovibrionota_G; class CAYYBZ01; order CAYYBZ01; family CAYYBZ01; genus CAYYBZ01. The sequence goes on along the minus strand of CAYYBZ010000008.1, from coordinate 12,734 downwards.
CCAAATGCCATGTAATTGCCGAAAGACTGCCCTTCGCCTGCGAAAATATCCGCTCCCAGCTCGCCCGGAGATTTTAAGACTCCCAGAGAAACCGGCTCGGTCGTAACGGTTACTAAAAGCGCATCCTTTTGTTCTGAAAGTTTTTTTGCGCCCTTTACATCTTCAATGTTGCCGAAGAAATTCGGGTACTGAACGACAACGCAGGCTATATCGGTTTCTTTCTCTACTTGAGAGTAATCGGCAAGCCCGTCCGGCTTAAAAGGTATATCGACAATTTCCATACGCTTTTGTTTTGTGTACGCTTCTATTACCTGCCTGTATTCCGGATGAAGCGTTTCGGCTATAAGCATTTTCTTTTTTCTTTTTATGCGCTCTGCCATTAAACAGGCCTCAGCGGCGGCATTGGCCCCGTCATATACCGAGGCATTTGATATTTCCATTCCGGAAACAGCGCAAATTAAGGACTGGAATTCAAATATGGATTGAAGCGTTCCCTGGCTTAATTCCGCCTGATAAGGAGTATAGGCTGTATAGAACTCGGAACGGGAGGCAAGATGATCAACCGAAGCCGGAACGTAATGATCGTAACAACCTGCGCCGAGAAAGTTTGTCCAGGAATTTTTACCGAGAGGTTTTGAGTTTTTAGAAGACAATTCTTCAAAAAATCTTAGAAGGCCGAGTTCAGATAGCCTTTTGGGTAAATCGAGCGCAATTTTTACCCTGATATCTTCGGGTACGCTTGAAAAAAGATCCCCAACGTTTTTAACTCCGATTTTGGCAAGCATTTCGGACGAATCATCGCAAAGACCTGGAATATACCTCATATCAACCTTACCTACTTGTCAGATTCTTCTTCAACGTACGCTTTGTACTTTTCACAATCCATGAGCTCTTCGAGGGCGGATTTATCGGCAACCTTTATTTTGATCAGCCAGGCTTCTCCGTAGGGATCCTCGTTAACGGCCTCGGGACTCTCCGTTAAGGCTTCATTTGCCTCAATCACCTCACCCTTAACCGGGCAGTAAAGATCGGAAACCGCCTTTACCGATTCGACAACTCCGAAAACCTCTTCTTTTTCCAGAGTTTTTCCCTCTTCGGGAAGCTCAATATGAACGATGTCTCCCAGTGATTCCTGTGCATAGTCCGAAAGGCCTACGGTAATAACATCGCCTTCAATTCTCGCCCATTCATGCGACTTCGTGTATTTTAAATCTTCAGGACAATCCATATTATGTATCTCCTTTCATAAGAGTTTTTCCTAAACCTTTATCTTTTAATAGAACCTTTTACAAAAGGCGGCTTTTGAAGAATTGCACCGACCCTTTTGTCTCTGATTTCTATAAAGACGTTTTCACCGTCACTTATTTCGCTGTTAACAAAACATAATCCAAGACCTGTTCCCAATGACGGAGAATGAGTCCCTGAACTCACCCATCCTATTTCCTTTTCGTCCTTAAATACAAGAAATTTTTCTCTGGGAACGCCTCTTTCAGTAAGCTTAAATCCGGTAAATCTCTTTTTTATTCCGTCTGCTTTCTGTTTTAAAAGGGCTTCTCTACCTATGAATTTATCCTTTTTAAGCTTAACAATCCAACCCAGATTTGCCTGCAAAGGGCTTATGTTTTCAGTCAATTCATGACCGTAAAGGGCGTATCCCATTTCCATTCTCAATGTATCCCTTGCGCCGAGACCAACTGCAACAATATTGAAATCTTTGCCGTATTCCATGAGTTTATCCCACAGTTCGCATGCGAAATCGTTTTCAATCATTATTTCAAATCCGTTTTCGCCTGTATAGCCGGTCCTTGAAAGGCTTACCTTTTTCCCTGAAAATTCCTTCTCGACAAAAGAGTAAAATTTTATCTCACGTATATCTTTGCCGAAAATTTTTGATGCTATGTTCTCCGAATTGGGCCCCTGAAGTGCAATCAGGGAAAATTTTTCACTTAAATCCCTTATATTCGCTCCGTCAATCTTATGTTTAATCATCCAATCCAAATCTTTCTGTTTATTGGCTGCATTAACGATGAACAGATACTTATTTTCATCAGTTCTAAAAAGAGTGAAGTCGTCAACCACACCGCCTGAGGGCATGCAGTAACAAGAATACTGAACCTGACCTATTTTAAGTTTGGAAACATCGTTTGTTGAAATATTCTGGCAGTACTCCAGAGCCTTTGGCCCGGAAACCTCAATTTCTCCCATGTGGCTTACGTCAAATACTCCTGCCGATTCCCTTACAGCCTTATGCTCACCCAGAATTCCCGAATATTTAACCGGCATTTCAAAGCCAGCAAAATCTACTATTTTTGCGCCTAATTTTTTATGCTTTTCGAAAAGAACCGTTTTTTTTAAAGAATTCATTTTTCATCCCCTTCAATGTGCTCAGCAGCCTCTACAGTATTTGAAAGAAGAAGTGCTATGGTCATGGGCCCTACACCTCCGGGAACAGGTGTTATAAAAGCCGCTCTTTTTTTTGCCCCCTCAAACTCAACATCACCGACAAGCTTTCCGTCTTCGAGCCTGTTAACGCCGACATCGATTACAGTGCTTCCCTTTTTTACCCAGTCTGCCTTTACAAATTCAGCTTTTCCTATAGCCGCGACTAAAATATCGGCTGATCCGACAACCTGAGGAAGGTCCTTGGTCCTTGAATGACAGATGGTTACGGTTGCATGATTTTTCAAAAGAAGTGACGCAACCGGTTTACCGACTATATTGCTTCTGCCGACAATTACCGCATTTTTACCCTCTATCTTTTGTCCTGTTGATTCTATGAGTTTAAGTATTCCGGACGGTGTGCATGGAACGAGAGTATTCTGTCCTGTCCAAAGCTTACCGGTACTTATAGGGTGAAACCCGTCTACATCCTTGGATGGAGAAATCGCTTCAATTATTTTTGCAGAATCAAGCTGGGAGGGCAGAGGCAGTTGAACAAGTATGCCGTGAATAGAATCGTCTGAATTGAGCTCACTTATAAGAGCTAAAACTTTTTTTTGCGAAACATCACTGGAAAGTTGATGCTTTACCGAATGAAGCCCCGTTTTTGCACAGGCTTTTTCTTTCATATTCACGTAAATATGAGAGGCTTCGTTATCTCCAATTAAAACTACAGCAAGTCCAGGCTTCTTATTGTATTTGTTTTCAAAATTCTCTACTTTCTTTTTTAAATCAGCTTTGATTTGTTTAGAAATTTGCTTACCGTCAATTAATTTCGAATCTTCCATAAAAACTCCACCGATCCGCTATTTAATAGGAAAAAAGGATTTCTTAATTAACATATGGTTTATAAAAAAACAAGACAAACAAGGCATCGTATTGATACTTGATTTTTAAAGTAACCCGGGGCATATTACCCCAGAATATATGCATTGCGTTATCATGAAATACAAAAAGCGTTTTTTAATAGTTGCGGTTATACCTCTTACATTCGTATCGAAAACTTTAATCAGCTAACAACGACGCTATTAATTCTTTACTGCATCCCTTTATAAAAATCTGCTTGCTTCTTGATTTTTTCCCCTTAACAATTTCAATGTCTTTATTTTTCAATGAAAATATTTTTCCCAGAAACTTTATGATTTCATTGTTGGCCTTACCTTCGGCAGGGGGAGACTTAACTTTAATCTTCAGTTTATCCCCGTAAAGCCCTGCGATCTCGGTCCTTGCAGATCCGGGGATAACGTGAAGTGATAAATATATTCCTTCACGCGTCTGTTTTAAGACACTATTTACCCGGGATAAAGGAAAGCTTGTTCTCAATGGAAACTTCACTGACCTCATCATCTGCCGTGATTTCTAAAAGTTTAAAATGTTTTTCAATAACGGACTTAAGAGTAGCTTCGAACATTGCCCTCTGTCTTTTAAGCTCGTTTATATCGTCAACTATTTCGTTAAGTCTTAACTGTGCCGTCTTTATGATTTTTTCCGCCTGAATCTCAGATTGGGAAATTATCAATTCTCCCTCTTTTTTTGCGTTATTCTTAATATCTTCTGTAATCTTCTGGGCGGTTATCATTGTATCCTTTAAAATCTTTTCTCTGGCCTTTAATTCACTTAAATCTCCTTCTTTCCTTTTTAATTCCTCTTTGAGCTTATTGTTCTCGGTTATAATCTTTTCCATCTCTTCTTTAATTAAATCTAAAAACTCATCCACTTCCTTTTTATCGTAACCGGTGAAAAAGGCCTGCCTGAACGCTTGCTGCTGAATGTCAAGCGGAGTAATTTTCATAACATACCCCCTTATTATTCATTTTTTCCAACTTAAAAATTATATCAGCTAGAAAATGGAATATAAAATTAAATATTTGCAAAATATCCCGGGTTATATCTAAACAAAAAAAATCCATAAAAATATAAATTACCTTATTCATTTAAATCACTTATCATTTTCTCAGCCTCTATATCCTTTTCAAGACCAAGCTTGGAAATTCTATAACGCAATGAGCGAAAAGTTACATTAAGGAGCTTTGCCGCCTTTTTTCTCGATCCGCTTGATTTTTTCAAAGCATCCAATATAAGCTGTTTTTCGACTTTTTCGAGTTCCCTATCAAGGTTCATTCCCCCTTTTGGAATTCCGTTTGAGACAATATTCGCTCTTTTATTCGGACTTGATTGATTAACCCCTTGTGTGTCTGTTTGAATATTTCTTCCGATTGCAGATTTATCAAATATTTCCTCGAGATTCTTATCAAGTTTGACCGAAATGTTTTCGGATTGGATTAAATCAGTGGTTTCCAGAGCAATTGATCTTTCAATTATGTTTTCCAGCTCCCTGACATTACCGGGATAATCGTAAGACAGTAGCATATCGAGCGATTCTCTTGATATACCCTTGATTGTTTTCCCGTGCTCATGAGAATAATGATTAAGAAAATGGTATATGAGAATGGGAATATCGTCTTTTCTTTCCCTTAAAGCCGGAAGTTTTATATTTATGACATTAAGCCTGTAAAAGAGGTCTTCCCTGAATTTCATCGCCCTGACCTCTGATTCCAGATCTTTATTTGTGGCTGAGATAATTCTTACATCGACGGAAACATCTTCTGTACCCCCGACCCTTCTTATAATTTTTTCCTGCAGGGCCCTTAGTAGTTTTACCTGCACCTGAAGGGGCAACTCGCCGATCTCATCGAGAAAAAATGATCCCTGATGCGCAATCTCAAAAAGTCCCTTTTTATTTGATGTCGCACCCGTAAAAGCGCCTTTGATATAACCGAATAGCTCGCTTTCAATAAGATTTTCCGGTATTGCTCCGCAATTTACCGAAACGAACGGCCTGTCCTTCTTTGGGGAATTGTAATGAATCGCCTTGGCAACAAGTTCTTTCCCTGTTCCCGATTCTCCTGTTATCAAAACGCTTGATTTATTTGACGATACGGTTTCAATGAGTTCATAAACCTTGAGCATCTGGGGGCTTTTACCGATAAGATTCCCAAAGCCGTATCTGCCCCTTATTTCCTTTCTAAAAAGTTCGTTTTCTTTTGTAAGCACAGACTGGTTAAGGGCCTTTTGAATAATCATCTTGATTTCGTCAAGCTTGAAAGGCTTAAGTATGTAGTCATAGGCTCCGTTTTTCATTGCCTCAACGGCCGATTCGGTTGAAGCATAGGCGGTAATCATTATCACATTGGTTTCAGGAGAGGTTTCCTTGAGTTTCTCAAGAAGCTCAAGTCCGCTCATATCGGGCATTGCAATATCCGAGATAACAAGATCGTAAATACTGCTCTGTGCTTTCTTCAAGGCTTCCGGTCCGTCCGAGCAGCATTCCACGGAATAGCCCTCTTGAGTAAGCATGATTTCAAAAAATTCCCTTATGCTCTGCTCGTCATCGACTATCATGATTTTTGTCATGAGATAAACCTTTCAAATCTTAGTTTACAGGAAGAAATATTCTAAATTCCGATCCTAAGCCGATTTTACTTTCTACCGAAACTCTCCCTCCATGCTCTTCTATAATACGGTGAACCGTAGCAAGGCCAAGGCCGGTTCCGCCCTTTTTGGTTGTAAAAAAGGGCGAGAAAATTCTTGTTAAATCCTCAGGCAATATCCCCTCTCCTTCATCTTTTACGGCGATTACGAACTCGCCTTTTTCTTTATCAATCGCTGTTTCTACCGTTATTTTCCCTTGGGTTTGAATAGCCTGCGAGGCATTCTTTAAAAGATTCCATATAACCTGTTTTATCCGCAGCGGATCGGCTGAAATATATACATTATCTGAAAGAATTTTCTGAATAAATGTTCCGTCTGCATCACTTCGGTTTTTCTGAAACAGCTCTATGGTTTCATCAATTAAACCGTTTATACTGAAAACTTCCTTGGAAAGCTTGGGTGTTTTTGCAAAATTTAAAAAATCGCTAATCAGATAATCCAGCCTTGTTGTTTCCCTGATTACGATATCCATCAATCTGGTATTGCCTTCTTTGGGTACGTCGTTTTGTTTTAACATCTCAATTGCACCGGATACCGATGCCAGGGGGTTTCTTATTTCATGGGCGATCCCTGCCGCCAGCTCACCTATCGCAGCGAGCTTCTCCGTCCTTTTTACCCTCATCTCCATTTCCTTGTAGGCTGTAAGATCCTCGAAAATTACGACTTTACCGTCCTCTAAAACTTCTGAACCTCTGAACGGAAAAATATTCATTCCCAGATATGTCGTTTTATTTCCTGCCCTTCGAATTTCAGTTTCCCATCTCCACAAACTCGATAAAGTAAACTCTCCGTCTTCATACTGCTCCAGTATCTCGTCTCCTTTTTCAGGAAATAATTCGGAAAACTTTTTACCTCTAATATCGTTTTGTCTTAATCCCAGAATCTGCAGGGCTGAAGCGTTACCTGAAAGCACCCTGTTTTCATTGTCTATTGTTAAAAGACCGCTTTTGAGGCTTTCTATAATCGCTGTATTAAAGTTTTCAAGATTCTCAATATCTATCTGTTTTTCTTCTAAAAGAACTTCTACTTTTCTTAATTTCTCGGTGACAAATCCGGAAACTAATGCAAGGAATCCGAAAAAAAGCCAGTTAACTATGATCTTTGCAAGAACATGAGTTTCATTAATTGTTGATATATCCGGTCCATATTCAAGAAACGGGGGCAGGACCTCTCTAACCTCAAGAGCCAGAACTCCCCCGTAACAGATAGCGCTTATTGCCGCAGCCAGTAACCCGCCTTTTCTGAAAAGAAGAACGCTTGCCAGGACAATATTAACGTAATAGAGGATATAGAAAATACTGTCTATTCCCCCGGTCATATACAAAACACCCGTTGCAAACAGAATATCCCAGAAAATCTGGGCATAGCTTAAAGAGCGTAACCTCTTAAGATTTTCTTTCCCGAAAATAAAAAGCAGAACCACAAAAATAAATGAGATAAGAATTGTTGCCCCAATGAGTATGAATATGAATACAACTGAAATGCCGTGTAGTGCTTCATTATCCCTTAATACGATGAACAAAGTGGATGCAAGAAAAATGGATATGAATGCAAGTCTGGTATATATGAGTACTCTGAGCCTGTCATGCAGACCCGGGTCGTAATCTTTTTGTAATTTCTGGGACGTGTACTCAGTCATAAGCGAATATCCCGATTAACTACCGCTTATGTTACCGGCAAGTTTAAAGACCGGAAGATACATTGCGACAACCAGTCCGCCGATAATTGTACCCAGGAAAACCATCATCATGGGTTCCATCATAGCCGTAAGAGCCTCGACAGCGACATCTACCTCTTCATCGTAGAAATCCGCTATTTTATTCAGCATGGCATCCATGGCTCCTGTCTGCTCTCCTACTTCTATCATCTGACAGACCATCGGAGGAAAAACACCCGACTGTTCAAGAGGCTCTGCTATAGTTTTTCCCTCTGAAATACTTGAGCGTGTTTTCATTATTGCCTGTTCGATAACCTTGTTTCCTGCTGTTTTCGCGACAATATCAAGGGCGTCAAGTATAGGAACTCCTGATGTTATCATTGTTCCCAGGGTTCTTGAGAATCTTGCTACGGCAACCTTTCTTAAAAGCGGTCCGAAAATCGGCACTTTCAGCATAAAAGAATCGATGGCTTTTCTGCCCTTCGGGGTTCCGTAAGTATATTTGAAAAGCCAGATAAGCAATCCGACAAAACCCGCCACTATAAGCACGTATTTTTTTGCTCCTCTGCTTATTGCGATAACTATTTGTGTGGGTTTTGGCAGTTCAGCATTACCGAATTCCCTGAACATGCTTTCGAATATAGGGATAACCCAAAAAAGCAAAACCGCAACAACGAGAATGGCGACTACCAAAATAATCAACGGATAAACCATGGCTCCCTTGACTTTTTTCTTAAGTTTCATCGCCTTTTCAAGGTAATTTGCAAGCCTTAAGAAAATTGTGTCGAGAATACCGCCTACCTCGCCTGCCTGTACCAGGTTAACGAACAGATCATCAAACGCCTTGGGATGTTTTTTCAAAGCCTCAGCAAAAGTCGAACCGCCCTCGACATCAACCTTTGTCTTCGTAAGAATTTCCTTAAATGCTCTTGACTCCTGCTGATTGGCAAGAATATCAAGACACTGAACCAGCGGAAGACCTGCATCTATCATTGTTGCAAACTGACGGGCAAAAACGACTATGTCTTTTTGTTTAACGCCGGAAAACAGCTTGGGTAAGGATATTTCGCCCTTTTTTGTCTTTTCCTTTATCGATTTGGGCCTTACCTGCTGCTGTCTTAGCCAGCCAACCAGAGCGGCCTGATTGGGAGCTTCTCTCTCACCCTTTTTGATAATACCCTGGCGTGTAATACCTTCCCATTTGTATACGGGCATATAAATGACCCTCCTGTTTTAGTGACAGAAATTTATTATCTATCCGGTTTTGGGTTTCTGTTGTCCGGGTATATTTTGCGAAATCGCCTGACCAGCCTGGCTCTGGGCAATCATTCCCCTTAGCTCCTCCGGGTCCGATGATCTCCCGATAGCATCGTCGAGATTTATCAGCCTTTTCAAATAAAGTTGTGCAAGTCCCTGATTAAGGGTCTGCATCCCGAATTTTGTCTGGCCAACCTGCATCTGTGAATAAACCTGATGGATTTTATCTTCTCTGATGAGGTTTCTGATCGCGGAATTAGGTATCATTATTTCAAGAGCCAGAACCCTTCCCTTACCGCTTGCCCTGGGAATCAACGTCTGTGAAACAACTCCTTCAAGAACAAAGGAAAGCTGCGCTCTTACCTGAGGCTGCTGATGAGGCGGAAAAACATCTATGATTCTGTTCATCGTCTGCACGCAGCTGTTAGTATGCAGTGTAGCGAACGCCAGATGTCCCGTTTCTGCTATTGTCAACGCGGCTTCGATAGTTTCAAGATCTCTCATCTCACCAACGAGAACAACGTCGGGGTCCTGCCTCAAAACATATTTGAGTGCAATTGTAAAACTGTTCGTATCTGTATGAACTTCCCTTTGGTTTACTATGCATGACTTGTGCGGGTGCAGATACTCTATGGGATCTTCAATTGTAAGTATATGGTCTCTTCTTTCCTGATTGATCATATCAATTATTGAAGCAAGTGTTGTGGATTTACCGCTACCTGTCGGACCTGTTATAAGTATCAGACCCCTGGGTTTTCTGGCAAGATCAGCTACAACAGGAGGAAGTCCCAGTTCCTGAAACGTCATTATACGGAAAGGAATCGCTCTAAATGCTCCCGAAACCGCTCCTCTTTGCATGAATATATTTGCCCTGAATCTTGAGAGTCCCTTAACTCCAAAAGATAGATCAAGTTCGCTCTCCTCTTCAAATTTATGTTTTTGCGCGTCCGTTAGTACGCTGTAGCAGAGCTGTTTGGTTTCTGTAGGACTCAAGGCCGATGTTTTCAATGGTGTAAGCTTACCGTCTATTCTTAACTGGGGCGGAGTTCCCGTTGTAACATGAAGGTCTGAAGCTCCCTTCTCAATCATGGTTTTGAGAAGTTGGTGCAGATTTGGCATTTGGCACGCTCCTTTTATCTATTCAAAAACAGTTCAAATTTAAGCATCCGACATTGTAACTCTTAGTATTTCTTCAAGGGTAGTCATACCCTCTACCAGTTTTGTAAGACCCGACTGGCGCATTGTTTTCATACCCAGTCTGACCGCTTCCCTTTTTATCTCTGCTGTACTCGCACCGTTTAAAACGAATTCCTTAAGTTCTTCGCCTATGGGCATGACTTCATAAAGGGCTATTCTCCCCTTAAAGCCGGTATCGGAGCAATTTGGACATCCTTTACCCTTGAAGCACTTTGCCTTACTGGCAATATCCGGGTTTAGGCCTGCATCGATTAGAGCCTGAACCGGAATGCTTATTTCTTCCTTACAGTCAGCGCAGGCTCTTCTGGCAAGTCTCTGGGCTAATATGCAGTTTGTGGCACTTGCAACAAGGAAAGGTTCTATACCCATGTTTAAAAGTCTTGAAACCGTACTGGGTGCATCGTTCGTGTGCAGAGTACTTAAAACCAAGTGACCTGTCAGAGCGGCTTTAACGGCTATTTCGGCTGTTTCAAAATCTCGAATCTCACCGACCATTATTATATCCGGGTCCTGTCTAAGAAAGGAGCGCAGGGCCGAAGCAAAGTTAAGACCGATATCGTCATGCATCTGAACCTGATTGATTCCGGGAAGGTTAAATTCGACCGGGTCTTCAGCTGTTGAAATATTGTCGGATATTTTATTCAACTCCGAAAGGGCCGAATAAAGTGTCGTTGTTTTTCCCGATCCGGTCGGTCCGGTGACCAGAACCATCCCGAACGGCTTATAAATGGAATCCTTAAAATTCTTTAGCGCTTTCTCTTCAAATCCGAGCTTTGTCATGTCTAACTGAAGATTTGATTTATCAAGAAGTCGCAGGACTACCTTTTCTCCGAAAAGCGTTGGCAGAACCGAAACCCTGAAGTCCATTTCCTTGCCCTTTGAAATTTTCAGTTTGATACGCCCGTCCTGAGGAAGTCTTCTTTCCGCAATATCGAGTTCGGACATAATTTTTAAACGGGAGGTAATTGCATTTTTAAGTTTTAGAGGCGGTTTCATGACTTCATAAAGAACACCGTCAATTCTAAAGCGAACCCTGAAACTCTTTTCATACGGTTCGATATGTATATCACTTGCCCCTTTTTTAATTGCGTCGACAAGAATCAGATTAACAAGTTTTACAACAGGTGCTTCTTCGGCTGACTTACCGAGTTCAACAACGTCGACATCTTCATCGTCCTGAATGTATTCGATTCCTTCATCATCAAAGTCAGCCAGAACATCATCGAACTGTGAAGCTTCTTCGTAGTATTTCTCTACGGCGGTTCTTATAGCACCCTCTGTGGCAACTACAACCTCTATGTTGTAGCCGGTTAAAAACTTAAGATCGTCTATTGCAAAAATATTTGACGGATCGGCCATGGCAACGATTAAATTCGCACCTGATTTATTAACCGGGATAATCATATGTTTTTCTGCGACTTCTTTTGGAACGAGATTAATAACATCCTGTTCAATCTCAAATTCTTCCAGATTAATCGACGGGACACCGTACTGCTTGCTCAAAAATGTTGTCAGATCGCCCTCTTTTACATAGCCTAATTTGGCAAGGTTGTATCCCAGTCTTCCGCCGCTCTGTTTTTGAATATCCTGAGCCTTTTTTAACTGCTGTTCGTTAACTATCTTCTCTCTTAAGAGCAGCTCACCCAACTTATTCTGTTTCATTCTTTAGATTCCCTCCGGAAATACTTGTTATAGAATACTTGTAAAAGGGATATTCTCGAAAATAAAAATAAGGAATTAATCGGAAGGGCTTCAAACATCCCCCTCACTAAACTTATATTTTACAGAACTGACAATTTTTGTCAATTCTGAGAGATTCAAAATCGACCTAAAAAGCGTTTCATTGCAGACACTTAGAATTCTCTTCCGATTCGTGATCAAATTTTGTCAGTTTTACAACGTCTGCCATTCATTTTTTGCACCTGATTTTGGAAAAGCAAAGCTTAGCTTTTTTTATGTCTGTTTTAATTGATGCTATCAACTCCTGTTTATTCCCAAATTTAATATCCTCCCTTAAAAATTCAATGAATTCGAGCCTGACTTTTTTTCCGTACAGATTTCCGTGAAAATTTAAAATGTATGTTTCTATTGAATAGAGAGGATTTTTAAAGGTAGGTCTTGTTCCTATGTATGTAACTGAAGGATAGCTTTTTGATCCGATAAATGAAATTGAAGCATAGACTCCGTTTTTTGGAACCATCTTTACTGGTATTTTAATATTGGCCGTTCTGAATCCAAGAGTTGAACCCCTTCCCACTCCCTTTATAACCTTACCGCTAACGGAATAGTTCCTTGTGGTCAGCTCGGCAACCTTTTTCACATTACCTTCTTCCAGTAAATTTCTTATAAGAGAGCTTTTAACCTTTTTTTTACCTTTATTTATGATGTCAACGACCTTGACATTAAACCCCAGTCTATAACCCATCTTTATGATAAAATCGGGTGTACCTTTTTGATTCTTCCCCAAAGTAAAATCACTGCCTATAACCAAAAATTTCAATGAAAGTTTCTTAAAAAGAATCTTTTCGACAAAATCCTGAGCACCGGTTCTTGAAAATGATTTTGTAAATTTTATAAAAGCTGCGGCGTAAAGCCCTTCTTTATGTAAGAGATCAATTTTCTCATTTCTTGTTAAAAGTCTTTCATCGATATGTCTTCCGTCAAGGGTTTCTCTTGGATACGGGTCAAAAGT
>CAYYBZ010000007.1:0-20333 GCA_964470285.1 uncultured Oligoflexia bacterium | reverse complement strand
CCACGATCAAGGTCTTCACGGTGCTCCGGTGTCAAAACATGCCTGGCTACCTCCGTGGCATCTAAAAAGAATATCATGCCAGACCTGCCATATTTCCGAAAGAATGGTTAAACCTGTTCAGTTTCAGGCCGGAGATGTGTTCAATGTAGATACCAAGATACCGAGTAAAGGAAAGCGTCTTTGGACTTTTTACGGACCGGAAGGGGAATACCGAAACCACTACGGCTATTTGTCGATGATGGGTTACGACGACAAACCCACCGAACCTTTTAGGCCGGTTTATGTGAACTATAAGGGAAAAATTTATCCTGTCAATCGTGTTCATTCGGCCTGGCCCGGAATAGAGACGGAAGGTGAAAAGTCTCTTATGCAGCCGAGGATGCGAGATATAGTAAAAATGTGGGAATCTCACGGCAGGGATAAAGCAAAATATCCGCTTCTTGAAAAAATAAAAGACGACAACGCAGACGGAATAATTGAAGTTAACAGACCTGAGGAGATAGACGCTCTTATAGCTTCGGTATCCGAATTGCTTAAAGAAATTCAATATCCCATGTACAGTAAAAGGGTCGTCTGGGTTTATAACGATAAGGTTTATAGCTCCGGGACCGAGTATCGTACAATTTCTAAACATCAATGGGAGGCTTCGCCTTACGGAAACGTTCACAAATATAATCACGATATATTTCCGGCAAACGCGGCGCTCGGTGCGAAGGGATGCTCGGATTGTCATTCGAAGAATTCACCGCTCTTTTTCGGAAGGGTTCTTGAGTACCCGTTTGACGGGGAGGCAAAGTCTGTCTGGGCCTCCCAGAGTTCAATTCTGGGCTATGACGGGAAAGCACGGAGTTACACGGGTTATGTAGGATTTGTGGCAGCTTTCTTTAAATGGCTGACGATAGTCGTGCTTTCTCTGTTGGCGATACATATAATTTTGGATGCTGTCACAAGATTTCGTGAAAAGAGCGGAAGAAAGACACTCGACACGGATACATTAATCGAAAGGTTCAACATACATTTCCGGACACAGCATTTTCTTTTGATGCTATCGGTACTTATGCTTTTCCTCTCCGGAATTTTTATGTTCGGCCTGAGATTCCCGGGTTCTTTATGGGCTGCGAAACTCAGCGGTTTCTTGGGAGGGGCGGATTTCTGGAGAGTTGTACATAGAATCGGCGGGGTAATATTGACCTTTACGATAATGTATCATCTTATATATTCCCTTCTTCATGAAAGGGGAAGGCAGGATTTTAAGGATATGATACCGACGAAAAAAGATTTTGTTCACCTGCTCCAGAATTTAAAGAGATTTTTCGGCATTTCGAAAGAGAGCCCGGATTTTGGGAGGTTCACCTACTTTGAGAAGTTTGATTACTGGGCGGTATTCTGGGGATCGATAATCATGATAGGAAGCGGTCTGGCGATGTGGTTTCATGGTCTCGTTATTGCGGTTTTTCCTTCGATTCCGATGTCGGCTTTCGATGCTTTTAAGGAAGCGCATGCCCATGAGGCTTTGCTTGCTTTCTTGGCCATTGTAATCTGGCATGTTTACAACGTGCATTTGAGAATCGGCCGGTTTCCCGGAACCATGTTTTGGATACACGGCAAAATGAGCAAAAGCGAACTTGCAAAAGAGCACCCCATGGATCCCTCGTTTAGAACATAAAAAGATTAAAATAGTGAGGATTTTATGTCAAAAAAAGAATGTTGTACCTATCAGGCCGATGTAAAACTTATTTTCCCTTGCTCGGGGGGAGGCGATGTAGGAGCAATAGCCGATTTGGCATCAAGAAGGATGACTGGCGAAGGCTTGGGCAAGATGTCATGTCTTGCAGGGATTGGAGGAGGTTTAAGCGGTTTTATAAGGAGTGCCGAAGCCGCATCTAAAGTGCTTGTAATCGACGGATGCGGTACAGATTGTGCGAAAAAATGTCTTGAGAATGCCCGGATAAAGGATTTTGTTCATTTAAGAGTAACGGATCTGGGATTTAAAAAGGGTAATGCCGTCCCTGATGACGAAAACATCAATACGGTTTTTTTGAAAGCTAAAAAATTGCTGGAATGATTTATTGGAGGGGTTCATGATTAAAGCAAAGAAATGGATAAAGTATATACTTCTTATTTTCGTAGGAATCAGTCTCGTATATTTTGTTTATCAGGAGACGCGGAATTCAAAAACAGGAGTTGATACTTTAGAACGGGAAAAGGCATCTAATACGAAAAATCAGGATTCATGCATGGGAGGAACAGATTGTTCACCGGCTTTCGAAGAAGGTGTTTTCGCATTTTATTTCCACGGTTACAGAAGATGCCCTACATGTATTTCGATTGAAAACAATATAAATACGTGTCTGAATAATAATTTTAAGAATGAAATTGAGGACGGCAGTCTTAAATTGCGTTCTATCAATGTCCAGGAGGCTTCAAACAGTCATTTTGTCGACGATTTTAAATTAAAATACAGCACGCTTATCGTGGGTAAAATGAAGAACAATAAAGTGGATAGCTGGAAGGCCCTGGATGATGTTTGGAAGCTGTTAAGGGATAAGGTTTCATTTTGTTCATACGTATCGGAAAAGGTTGAATCGTTTATGGAAGGATCGGGCTGATGGCATTGGAGCTACTTGTGGCTACCCTGAGCGCGCTGTGGTTGGGAATACTTACATCCATAAGTCCCTGTCCTTTGGCCACGAATATTCTTGCAGTTTCTTTCATTTCCAAGAAACTCGATAATTCCCGGAAGAGTTTTAGGCAGGGGATATTTTATTCACTGGGGAGAATGATCTGTTATGTGCTTATAGGGATTCTAATAGTGTACAGTCTCATGTCAACACAGTTTCTGTCCAACTTTCTTCAAAACTACATGAATAAAATTATAGGACCCTTGCTGATACTTGCGGGGATGTTCTTACTTGAACTGCTAAGCTTAAACATGAAGGGAACGGATATTGCGGCGAAAATATCTGCAAAGTTGGATGCCTCAAAACCGTTGAGCGCTATTTTGATGGGTTTTCTTTTTGCAATGTCATTTTGTCCGGTTTCGGCGGCCATTTTCTTCGGGTCGTTAATACCCCTTTCAGTTAAATATAAATCGGCTGTTGTTCTTCCGTCTTTTTACGGTTTTGGAACCGGGCTGCCTGTATTGCTTATTTCCATTATGCTGGCCGCCGGATTTAGAAAAATGGGATTAATATTTAATAAGTTGAGCAGTTTTGAGCTGTGGGCAAGAAAAATAACCGGAGCGGCCTTTATCGCAATAGGCATTTATTTTGTTTTAAGGGAAATATTCCAAATCATTTAATATGCTTACTTAGGAGGCTTTATTTGGAAATATTTAACATTTTATCAACTGAAGTGTCAGAAATAATATGAACAATAAACTACCTTTCTATTTTCTGGCTTTAGGCGTTTTACTGATTTGTGTTCACGATCTTTACGCTCAGAAAATAGATAATAAAGTTAAAAAGCTTTCTTTAAATGAATGCATAGAAACTGCCCTTGAAAATCATCCTAAACTGCAAATTTATAGCAACAAAACCTTGCAGAAAAAGTCAAAACTTAAAGCCTATAAAGTAGAAAATCTTCCAAGAGCGGATTTTCTCGGGAGTTATGACAGGTTGTCATTTGTGGCACAGTCTAAGGAGAGGTTTTTAAAAGGCTCCGGCAACGACTTTCAGGCCGATATTGTCCTGAGCATGCCTTTATATACAGGAGGAAGAATAGCTTCAATGAAAAGATCTGGGAAATTTGCTCTTGAAGCTGCACAGAAGGAATATCTCTCGGCAAGAGAGGAAATCATATTTTTTGTAAAGGCCAGCTATTATAAAATGATTTTTGCCCGGGATATGCACAAAAGCAAGCAAGAGCTTCTTAAGTATTCGGAGTTGGCCTACAAGACGGCTTACGACCTCTACAAAAGGAAAAAAGTTCCAAGAGAAGAAACTGTGTTGCGTCTGGAAGTGGCGCTCAACGAAGTAATGCAGGAATTAATCGATGCAAAGCAAAACCTGGAAACGGCTAAAAAGAGTCTTCTTAATTCGATGGGGCTTGATACCGGCGATTCTATCGTAATCGAGGAACTTGAAGATGATTTTGGAATGACGGCCGCCGGGTCAAGAAATCTCTCTGGTAATTACGATATTTTGAGTTTAGCGTCGAAAATAAAAGAGGCCGATTCCCTTGTTCGGGCATCGGTTAGCGCTTTTTATCCTCAACTTGCGGCCAGATTCAGCTATGGCTACGAATGGCCCGGACTCTCAAAAGGTGATGATATCTGGACGGCAGGCGTCACTCTTGACTTCAATATCTGGGATTGGGGGAAAAACAGGGCAGAGGTCAGTTATGCCAGGGCCTATCTGGCCGAACTGAAATCCTATAAGGACATGATTTCAAAAGATATTGAACTTGAATATGAAACGGCGCGCTTAAAATTTGAATCTGCGTACAAAAGGTTTGGGATAGCCAAACAGAGTTTGCTCAAGGCAAAAAGAAGCCTTGATTTATTTGAAAGACGATACCGTGATTCTTTGGTAACAAGTCTTGAGCTTTTGGACGCGCAAAAGGCTTTTTCTCAGGCTCAGGTCAGTTATGCCCAATCGCTTCTGGACACAAGAACTGCCCTGGCTCAGATGAAGAGAATAACAGGTTAAAATCATGACATTAAGTGAAATTTCGATAAAAAGACGCGTGGGTACTTTCGTTCTTGCTTTAATGCTTGTCGTCTTGGGTGTTTTTTTTCTATCGGGTCTTTCGGTGGATCTGCTGCCGAGAATAACTTACCCGATGATACGTATCATTATGGACTGGAAGGGGGCAAGCCCGGAGGAAATCGAGGAAAACATATTAAAGAAGGTCGAGACAAGCGTAGCAACAACCGAGGATGCAATACAGGTTGTATCTTCGGCGATCGAAGGTAACGGATCCATTGAGGTATATTTCGAATACGGCAAGGACATGGATGTGGCCCTTGCCGATACCCGTGCAAAGCTCGATCTTGTAAGAGCACAGCTCCCCAAAGACGCCGAAGAGCCTAAAATTTATAAGGCGGATCCCTCTCAGCTGCCGATAATCGATATGGCGTTTTTTTCCGATTTGATGGATGAGCGTAAATTACGCGATTGGAGCGAGAACGATTTAAGCAACTATTTTCTCGGAATTCCAGGTTTGGGTGCAGTAGTTACCTCAGGGGGAAAGGTACGCGAGATTCAGGTTATATTCGACAGCCTGAAAGTTCAGAAGTACGAGCTTTCAACCGCAAAAATACTCAGCCTCCTTGACTCTGAAAATATCGATTTTCCGTCGGGAAGAGTTTCCGATACCCGGAAGGAATACAGCGTGCGCCTTTTGGCTAAATTCAAAGATGTTACTGAAATTGAGAATGTCATAATTGCCAATCGCGAGGGTCGTTTTATTAGGGTTAAGGATGTTGCCCGTGTGCTTGATTCATCTGAAGAGCAAAGGGTTTTAACCCGTTTTAACGGTAACCCGTGTGTTATTTTGAGTTTTTTAAAACAACCCAACGCAAATACGGTTGAAGTGGTTTCCGAAATACTCACGCGCGTTAAGGATCTCGAGATCAAGAAAGTAATCCCGGGTGATGTGAATTATGCGGTTGCCTCGAGCCAGTCCTATTACATCGAAAACTCGATTTCCAACGTAGGTATGACAGCGATAATCGGGGGAATTTTAGCCGTCATGATGATATGGTTTTTCCTTTATAACATAAGGCGTACCCTTGTAATAGGGGTCGCAATACCGGTAAGCATATTGGGGACTTTTATTATTTTGGGGCTATCGGATGTTACCTTAAATATCTTTTCGCTCGGCGGGCTTGTGCTGGCAGTAGGCATGCTGGTTGATAACTCAATCGTTATGCTTGAGAATATCTCAAGGCATCAGACGGATACAGTTGATCCTATCATTGCGGCAAATAAGGGAAGCAGGGAAGTTTCAAGCGCGCTGATGGCCTCAACCCTGACAAACCTGGCGGCGATACTTCCTTTTTTCTTCATACAGGGGATAGCCGCCCTGCTTTTCAGAGACATGGTCGTAACACTGACTGCCGCTTTTGTTATCTCGCTTCTTGTGAGCCTGACCGTTGTACCGGCTTTGTCGGCGCATTTATTGAGGCCCAAAAATGAAAAGGCGGTTAAAATAAGTTTAAACATAAAGATAATTGAAAAGATAACAGGATTATACAAAAGATTAATAAAAGTTGTTTTGAGAAACAGGGCTGTAACTCTTTCTGCCGTTATCTTGCTGTTTGCCTTAAGCCTTTTTGCGAGCCGTTCCCTGGGAAGGGTGTTTTTACCCCAGATTGACGACGGCAAGATTACCGTTAAAGTAAAACTGCCGATCGGTTCGGCGCTGGAAAAAACAACAGTAGTAGTTGAAAAACTTCAGGTCCTTATAGAAACTATGCCTGGGGTCAAAAACGTATATTCAATGATAGGAGGATATTGGAAAAAGAGAAATATTTACGAAAAGGCAAACGAGTCCGACATAATTATTGAACTGGCCGAGAAATCCAAACGACCCGTACCAACCGCTGATGTCATTAAAAAACTTAAGAAGAAGTTAAAAGAGAGTCCGATAAAGGGAGCTGAAATAAAAATAATGCGGACCCCTCTAAGGGGTATTAAGAAAACGTCCACTTCGGATATCGATATTCGAATTAAAGGCTATAATTTAAAGACGCTGTTTGATTTGGCCGGAGATATCAAAAATAAAATCAGTGATGTTGAAGGCCTGGCCAATCTTGATATTTCAGTCGATTTCTCAAGGCCCGAGATTCATATATTTTTAAAAAGGGAAAAATTAAACGACTACGGGTTGAGTGCCATGGAATTATCGGGTGTTTTAGCGACTTCCGTGGAAGGTCTTGTCTCCACTCAGTTTACGGATAAGGAATACAATATCGATTATGATATAAGGGTTTTAGCGGACCCGATGATTGTTACAAATAAAGAGGCAATTGAGAATATTCTCCTTTACCCCAAAAGCGGGGTTAAAGTTAAGCTCAAAGAGGTCGCGAAAGTTTCCATGTCTGAAGGGCCTGTGCAGATAGACAGGGAGAACCAGGTGCGCCTGATCAGCGTCATGGGCGATGCCCAGGGAAAAAATGTGGGTAAAATTACAGATGAGATAAAAGAACGGATTGCCAAATTCAGCCTGCCTGCGGGATATACTTTAGAATACGGCGGAGAAGAGGAGGCGGCAAAGGAATCTAATCTTCAGTTAATCATTGTCATAGCCCTTGCGATTTTTCTTCTTTTCGTTGTAATGGCGGTTCAATACGATTCATTGATCGATCCTTTGATAATAATGTTCACATTGCCTTTGGCGTTAACGGGGGCGTTGTTGCTGCTTTTTATAACGGGTACCTCTTTCGGGACTACGGTTTTCCTCGGTTTTATTCTTCTGGTAGGGATCGCCGTAAACAATTCCATCGTTATTGTCCAGTATATTAACAACCTGCGTAAAGAAGGACGGCTTTCCCTTTACGATGCGATAGTTGAAGGTGCTACTTTAAGGGTAAGGCCCGTATTGATGACTACTTTTACGACTGTAGCAGGATTGACCCCGCTTGCTTTAGGATGGGGAGAGGGACTCGAAATGTTAAAACCGCTTGCAATAACGGTAGTCGGCGGTCTTTCGGTTTCAGCAGTTTTGATATTGTTCGTGATACCTACAGTCTATAGTCTGTTTCACAGGTAAGATTTCAAAATAATGCATCACGGGTTTTTGTATTAAGTGAAACGGCATGAAAATGCCATATCAGATATTCCTATTGCTTTTCGTATAAATCTTAATTAGCTTTAACCGAAAATCTTTTTCAAGGAGGTATTTATGAAGAGATTAAAAGATAAAGTTGTCGTAGTGACAGGTGCTTCACTGGGAATAGGTAAATCGGCCTCTAAATTAATGGCGAAGGAAGGCGCAAAAGTCGCCGTGACTGACATACTGGATAACGAAGGAAAGAAACTTGTGGATGAAATCAAGGGTTTTGACGGTGTCGCCCAGTTTTGGCATATGGATGTTTCAAAGGAATCAGAGGTAAAAGCCACATTTGAATCTATCAACAAATCTTTCGGCAAAATAAACGTACTTGTAAACAACGCAGGAATTGCCGGGTCAGACAAACCGACCCATGAGTTGTCAGAAACCGAATGGGATAAGGTCATGAATATCAACGTAAAAGGGGTCTTTTTCTGTACAAAATATGCGATTCCTTTTATGAAAAAGCTTGGCGGCGGAAGCATCATAAATTTATCGTCGATATACGGTTTGATAAGTGCACCTGACATACCCCCTTACCATGCTTCTAAGGGAGCCGTTAGACTCATGACTAAGACTGACGCCTTGATTTATGCGAAGGATAAAATAAGGGTAAATTCCGTTCATCCGGGTTTTATATGGACCCCCCTTGTGGAGGATTATTTAAAATCGCAGGGAGATGTTTCTGAGGGGCGAAAAGCACTTGATAGTCTTCACCCGATCGGACATGTAGGAGAGCCTGACGATATAGGTTACGGGATAGTCTACCTTGCTTCGGACGAATCTAAATTTGTTACCGGCAGTGAGCTGGTAATTGACGGTGGCTATACTTCTCGTTAAGTTTTCAAAATGTGTTGCCGCATTGGGTTTTGCAAACAACATGCTTAGGATATTTAACAAAAAACTGCCTTTCTGGAAAGAACCATCATTCAGAGTTATTTATCTGCTATCCTTTGTTTTCCTTACATATTCAGTATCAGCATTGGCGGAAGAACAAACAGTCGTAATAAAGGGTATCTTTTACAATGAGAAAGGTTTAACAAAATATGAAAACGGTAGAATTCATTATGGTACTTTGGCGAAGGATTGTGAGGTCCAGGGTATAAGATTTGAAGCAAATACAGAGATTAATTTTAAAGAGAACGGCAGCATAGATTTTGTTAATTTGGCAAAAGATTCGGTGTTTCAGGGTATTACATTCAGAAGCAAACCTCTGGATATCTTAAGTTTTACTGCAAACGGGCGTGTATCTTTTGGGGTACTTGCCCGGGATACCGTATTGCAGAAGGTGAAATTTAAAGGCGAAACGACCATTCATCTGCATGAAAACGGAAAGGTTTTTATGGGAATAACGGCGAAAGACACTAAGATAATGGGCGTTTATTTTAAGGGTGGTGAAGAGATATTATTTTATGACAATGGAAATTTTAGAAGGGGTATTCTTCTGAAGAATACCTCCTTTAGAGGATTGCCTCTAAAGGGGGATTCTTTTCTGGGAATGTATGCAAACGGTGTAATTGAAGGCGCGGTTTTTTATAAAGATCATGTAATTGAAGGCATGGAGTTGAAGGCAGGAAGATCGTTTGGATATCATGAAAACGGTAAATTTAGCGCAGGAACACTTTCGCGGGACGCAATGATTCAGGGAACAGCCCTTAAAGGCGGAGGCGCAATAAAGTTTCATCCTGACGGTAAAGTGAAAAGCGGGGTTTTAAGCGAAAATATAATAAAGCAAGGCATCGAGTTTAAAGCAGGTCATAAAATCGCATTTTATGAAAATAGCCGGGTCATTACCGGAACTCTTTGTAAAAATACAACAGTCGCGGGAATCACCCTTAAAGGCGGCAGTCAGGTCTCATTTTTTAAAGATGGAAATGTTCACAGCGGCACACTTTTAAAAAATACTAAGTTTCACGGTATTGCTTTCAAGGCCGGAACATATTTAGAGTTCTATCGTAACGGCAAAGTTAGCAGAGGAACCATTGATGAGACCCAAAAGATCCAGGGCAAGGTGTTCCATAAAGACGAAAAGGTATTTTTCTCTAAAACCGGCGAAGTGCGTTAGCCGGAAGCGGCTAAAGAACGGAAAGATGAACGAATAAATCGATTAAAAATAAGCTCTTGACACGGTTTGTTTAAGTAATTATTATATTTCGCCATATAACGAAATATAAGGCATATGGAAGAACTTATAAAAATAACCAAGGCCCTCTCCGATATAAACCGGGTGAGAATAGTTATGGGGCTTATTAAGGGTGAGCTCTGCGTGTGCCAGATAACCGAACTATTGAAACTGGCTCCCTCTACCGTTTCAAAGCACATGCTTATATTAAGAAACGCCTCTTTGGTTAAAAGCCGAAAAGACGGCCGATGGATATATTACAGCCTGTCAGCGAAAAGCTCCTCAAACATGGTCAAAAAATCGATTGAACTTTTAAAATCTGCAATAGGTCAGGATGAGAGAGTCTTAAATGACAGAGAGCTTATAAAACGGATTATTTGCATAGATCAGGAGGAATTATGCAGACGCCGATTAAAGGGAAAAAAATAAATGTACTTTTTCTGTGCTCTGAAAACTCATGCAGGTCGCAGATGGCGGAGGCTTTTTTAAGAGAACTGGCAGGGGATAAATTTGAGCCATACAGTGCAGGGCTTGAATCATCCTCGGTTAACCCTATTGCCGTTAAGGTCATGTCTGAAAAGGGGATAGATATTTCATCTCAGGTATCTAAATCCGTGGATAAATTTCTGGGTAAAGAAAGCTTCATGTATGTAATCTTTGTTTGCGAGGGAGCTGAAAAAGAATGTCCTGTTATTTATCCTGTCGTACCGAACGCGCTTTCATGGCCGCTTCAGGATCCGGCAGCCTTTAGGGGATCCGAGGAACAAAAATTAGAGGTTTTCCGTAATACAAGGGATGAAATAGAAAGACTTGTAAAAGAATTTATAGCTAAGCTTACACGGGAGTAAAAATGCCCGCTAAAAACGAAAAACTGAAAATTCTATTTCTGTGTACAGGTAATTCCTGCAGAAGCCAGATGGCCGAGGGTTGGGCCAGGCACTTAAAAGCCGACCTTATTGAGCCGTATTCGGCAGGGCTGGATGTACACGGATTAAATGAAAATGCAGTGAAAGTCATGAAAGAAGCAGGAGTCGATATTAGAGGGCACCGCTCAAAGCATTTAGACGAAGTTATGAACATAGATTTTGATTATGTAGTGACCGTTTGCGATCATGCCCATGAGACATGTCCTTATTTTCCGGGAAAGGCCAAGATGATACACAAAGGCTTCGATGATCCCCCAAGGCTTTCAGAAAAGTATGATAATCATGAGGACAAACTTAATTGTTACCGAAAAGTAAGGGATGAAATAAGGGATTTTGTAAAATCCTTACCCGAATCACTAAACAACAGGTAGGAGATGATTTAATGGAAGGCAATTCAAAAAAGGCAATGGGTTTTTTTGAAAGATATCTGACCGTGTGGGTTTTCTTATGTATCATTGTAGGGATTCTTCTGGGAAAACTTGCTCCCGGAGTGGCGAAATCACTTGACGGAATGGCCATTAATGTGGGCGGCGCACCTGTTGTGTCAATCCCCATTGCAATTTGTCTCTTTTTCATGATGTATCCGATTATGGTCAAGATAGATTTTGCAGAGGTAATTAAGGCAGGTAAAAGCGTAAAACCCGTCGGACTGACTCTTTTTATAAATTGGGCGATCAAACCCTTTACCATGTATGCGATAGCGATATTGTTTCTGGGAGTAATCTTCCATCAGTTTATTGGAGAGGAAGCAAAGGATCTGGTCAAAATGCCGTTCGGTCTTGATCTTCCCCTCGGAGCCGTTTACGGAGCCGGAAAAGTTGTCGCTATTGACGGAGTAAAAATGCTTGAAGTGCCTCTATGGAGAAGCTATCTTGCCGGATGCATTCTCCTTGGAATAGCTCCCTGTACGGCAATGGTTTTGGTATGGGGATTTCTAGCAAAAGGCAATGACGGGCATACGCTTGTAATGGTAGCGATTAATTCATTAACCATGCTAATTCTCTATGGAGTGCTTGGAGGATTTCTTCTCGGAGTAGGAAAGCTGCCGGTTCCCTGGCAGGCGCTTCTTTTATCAATAGGTATATATGTAGCCCTCCCTTTGATTGCAGGTTACGTCTCACGGAGGTTAATAGTCAAAACAAAGGGTTTGGACTGGTTTAAAGAAAAATTTGTAGGAGTTTTAACCCCTATAACAATTTCTGCTTTGTTGATAACTTTAATATTGCTTTTTTCTTTCAAGGGCGATGTTATTCTTGGTAATCCCCTGACTATACTTTGGATAGCTATTCCTCTGTTTATACAGACCTGTTTGATATTCGGACTGGGTTATGGGCTGGCCAAACTGCTCAAACTTTCATATGAGGATGCGGCTCCTTCCGCTATGATAGGAGCGTCCAATCATTTTGAAGTTGCAATCGCTACGGCGACAATGCTGTTCGGTCTCTCGTCAGGTGCTGCCTTAGCTACTGTTGTAGGAGTACTGATCGAGGTCCCTGTTATGCTTTTGCTTGTAAAAATCAGTTTAAGAACCCAAGGATGGTTTAAAAAGGCAACCATTTGAATATTAAAGCTAAAACGATAACGCAACGGTTAAGATTTTTTATTCTAAATAAAATTTAACTTTTGTGATTTAAACGTGTCTAAGTATATAAATTACAAATTCAATACGGAGGAAGTTTTATGAAAAGAGTATTAAGTTTTTCCATTATCGCCCTGTTAGCCTTGGCGTTAACGGGCGAAGCGTTTGCGCAAAGAGGCATGGGAAGAGGTCGCCGGGGCGGCGGTAGCGGCGGCGGCTGGGGCATGGGCACAAATTACGGGAGAATGTATAGCCCTGCAACGGTTGAAACCTTAGAGGGTTCAATTCTTAAGATTGAAAAGATAACGCCATTTAAAGGAATGAATTACGGTATACATATCATTGTAAAGACTGACGAGGAAGAGATTCCAGTGCATCTTGGCCCGGGCTGGTTTATCGAAAACCAGGAGAACGAGCTTAAGGTAAAGGACAAGATAAAAGTTACCGGATCAAAAATAACCTATAACGATAAGCCCGCTGTAATCGCTGCAGAGATTAAAAAAGGCGATGAAACTCTGGTGTTAAGGGATAAAGGCGGCTTTCCGGTGTGGAGCGGCTGGAGAAGAGGCAGAGCCAGAGGTGCATTCTGGTATCAGAACTCCAATTTCGGTTATTCGGCAGACCCAAAGAATAAATATCCCGCTGACAAGGTTGAGAGTGTGAAATCCACTAAGAAGACCGACGATTCGAAAAACGACAACAAGTAACAGAGTGCCAATGACCTTATACAGAGGGTTCGATTAAAAGTAGTACCGGCAGGTGAAGGAAAAATAGCCCGACTAAAGTCGGGCTATTTTTATGTATATGTATAAATATGCATATACATAAATCTGAAACCCCCAAATCGCAAGTGTGCTGCTTGCAATATCTCAAGAAAAGTTCTAAAAGAAGCATAGTATTTAAATACTCTTGCGAAAAGTGTCTACTACCTTTTCCATAGATATTCGGAAGACCTTGATTTCATCACCGTTGAAGACGGTGTGCTGAAAAAAATTAAATAGTGATTGGAAAAGAATTCTCAGTCATGATAAGATGCGGTTTATATGAAACCTATTAATTCTCCAAGAAGACGGTCCCAGGTTAAAAAACCCAATCCTGTAAAAAGATTTTTTTCATCCAACTATTTAAATATAATTTTAACTGCGGTGTTGTGCCTTATTGTGGGTTTTTTTATGCTTAACAGAACGAACAAGTCTTCTGAAGATAACGCTGAGAATAAATCTTATGAAAGAGATACCTCTCTTGATTCTAAAACAAATTCAAAGGTTCCCTCCCGACACAAGGGCGTTGTTCCCAAAAGATCTTCAACAAGGCAGGAAAAGATGAACACAACCGATGACGAAGCCAGCCCTGAATTTGTTAAGGAACACATGAAAACCCTCACGAAGGTTATGGACACCCAGATAACAGGCGGCGAGTTGACACTTCAGCATGAGACAGATCCCAGGAAAATAGCCGAAATAAAACGCCGTATCGAAGGCGCAAAGAGAATGAGAGATAAGCTGAAAACCGTAGATCCTGAGAATCCCGACACCTGGTTTTTTATGAAAAACCGGAAAAGGGATGACGAAAAGATAGAAAACGACTGGCTTCCAAGCGATCAAAACAAGTAGGACACGTTTTTACTGTTTATTTAAATATCCTGAATCGCCGCTATTGCCAGAGATTGCCCTTCTGATCCGCCGGCAGGAGGCGTGTAGTTGGGATCTAGATTGCCAAGTATCCCGTTAATTACCTCGGAACTGTAAGTTATATCGGCGTTTCCAAGGGCTGCGAAGTTGAAATCCAAGCTCACGCTTCCTATTTCGGCCGACAGTATGGGCCTGTTTATAATCATGGCCCCGTTTACTGTTGTATCCTCCTCGAACTTCATTACGTTGCCTATGGCGTTAGCATCGTTTATTATAATGCCGTTCCACGCGACATCTTTCTGAAACTTGACATTACCGTCAGCTATCATTATCCCTACACCTGAAACTGTACCTTTAAAAGTGACTGTGCCAAAAATACCGGTTTTTATATAAAGCACCTCAGGTGCTGCTTCCGTGCCAAAGACCAGATTTCCGTTTACGTTTTTATTGAAAAAATTCTTCTGATACAGGGTTAGGCTCGGGTCGTTTTGAGCCAGCATATTATCTGCCAGAGTTTGAATTGAATCGAAATTGTCGCAATCTTCAGCAGTAGGCCTTCCGTAAGAATGAAGCGGATCACCATCCGGACCAGGTGCCCCTATAACCGCCCCATGATGGCTATGCGTCAGATCAAAATATGTGCCGAGCGCCCAATATCCGAACCATGATGTACTTGCAACTCCAAGCTGATCGCCCGAACCCACAGGACACCCGCCTGAGGTGGAACAGCCTGTCCAGCCGTCCGGTGTTGTATTATAGCCGCTTATAGTGCTGGAAGGGTTCATGGACATTAATGTAATAAGATTTAACCATCCGTAACATACCCCTATTCCCGAGGGAAGACCTCCGGGAGGCTCGCTTCCGGGTGCTGCCGGCGCACCGGGAGTCATAAGAATCTGAATAATTCTTTGCCCACTGGGATAATCGGCGGTAATCCTTAGATAAAATTTATTATCCGTATCCGCACGAAAATTCTGGGTACCTGTTTCATCAGAATTGTCAGCCACAGATACGGTATATGATGTGCCTTCGTAAGTATCCTGGTACCATTGATTGAACCTTTCACTTCCTGCCGGGAGAAGATCATTTAAGGATTGTCCTGTTGTCCAGGCGTAATCCTTGGCTTTTAATATGACCTTGTTGATTATGGATCTGCGCATAATACTTTCATCCATCATATCAACTTTATTCTTGGTCACCTTGACATTTGTTACTGAGCGACTGACCGTTGTGGCGACTATAGCCATAATTGCGGCCATGACGAAAATGCCTG
This sequence comes from uncultured Oligoflexia bacterium, assembly GCA_964470285.1. Taxonomy (GTDB): domain Bacteria; phylum Bdellovibrionota_G; class CAYYBZ01; order CAYYBZ01; family CAYYBZ01; genus CAYYBZ01. The sequence goes on along the minus strand of CAYYBZ010000007.1, from coordinate 5,026 downwards.
CGATAAGAACTGAACCGCGTTCACTACGAAGATAATTACAAACATCATTTTTCATAATATTCTCCTAGTATATTTAAAAACATTTAGAATATAATACCAGTTAAAGCGAAAAAAAGAACATCTCCATTTCATTTATTCTATCATGAAGCGTAGTATTATGCTATAATTAATGAATAAAAGTTACCTTTTTTAAAAAATTAACAAATAGTTGATTATTTTCAATTAATTAAATTGGTACTTAAGTTGACTAAAAATTTCGATAAAGGCTTTTACAGATATTTTCATATCCAAACTGGGATTTCTTTTTCATTCTCAAGAGGCTTTTCTATAATTGAGGCCCTTGTTACGCTTCTAGTGTTCAGCATAGTTATGGTAGGTACCGCCGGTCTAATGGTAAAAAACATGCAGGTTAAACGTAGAAATGCGCAGCTTATAGAAGCACAAAATCTTGCCAAATCAAAACTTGACCAGCTTACGCATGTTGAGTTTAATCTACTTGGAACCGGTTCGACAGAAGAAGAAGAGGAAATCTGGGGCGGTCCCAACGGAAAAATAATCACTAGAGAAGTTAGCGGCAAGGGAGTCAGAAGTTTTGTCGTTTGTCTCGACGACGCGGACGGAGGTAGCGATGCAGGCTCAGATACAGACTATTCATGCGCGGATACCCAGATCGAGCGCCCCTCTGAACTGAGCTGCGATACAAGCCAAACCAGCCAGGGGGAGGCCCAGTTAAAGGTATTGGCGACTTTTCGAACAAAAGACGGAAAATGCCATAAATTTACCATGTCTCAGATAGTTACAAATCTTCAAACAGAATGAGGCCGATTACAGTTTATGAAATATACTTCCACTCTCTTGAAGGGTTTTACTATTCTTGAAATCCTTGTTGCCCTGGCCATAGTTACAGTCCTTGTTTCTGCATCGCTTATGTCCCTTTCAGGCAGCAAAACAAAGCAGGATTTATTGACAACCGGCAACGGCCTAGTCGACACACTTAGAAGGGCTCAAAGCCGGGCTACGGCACAGAAAAAGTGGCTTGGACTTTGCTTTAAACAGGACGGTTCAGGGCACCAGTTCGCAAGGATCTATAATCCAGAACTGTCTACGAACAATTACCCGAGCAACGATGACTGCGATTCCAGCGAAATGACAATTTTAACGTTTCAATTTAAACCGGGAGTCGAGTTGTGTCAAAACTGCGATTCAAATATTGCCTTGAATAAGAGCATATTTTTCAGAAAAGACGGCAGAACAACCGTTCGAAACGGTACCCCCACGGGTTTTGAAATATGCCTAATCGGCGTAAACCTTCAGGCCGGAAACAGGGCCAGAGAAGTGGAAATCACGTCAATGGGGCTTGTAAAGCTAAATAATATGAACGATGCCGCCGGTTATTTAAACAATGTAACCGCCAACACAGGAAATTGCCAGTAACTGTTGTTTACTCTTTACGCACTATAAGCGGAACCCTGAAAGTTCTTTCTTCCGTACGGTAATTTGTGTATGGGGAATCGCTTTCAAGCAGCGGGTTGACATAGCCCTTTTCTCTCACACCGCCATGAACCACTATGCTGATTTCAACCTCGCGTATGTCGTCATATCTTGATGTTTCAGTTACCTCTCCGTACACACCCTCATCGTCGTATCCGTAGTAAGTACCCAAAAAGGACACAGCATTATCAAGAACAAGTTCTTCGGAATCATCATCATGGCTGTCTGGATCCCCGATATTTTTTCTATATATTTTATCCCCACGAAGTTCATAAACGATGTAATCCTCGGTTATTGTTTTAGGAATAGGTGAACCGGAAGAAAGGTCGAGCCCTTCCTCAGGATCTATGTTTCCGTCTCCGTTCTGATCATATGCGCTATACGAAAGGATACCTATATCACCCAGGCGAACAATACAGCCCGGGTCCGCCGGTTCAGGGACTATACCATATTTGAAAATCAATTTACCCTGGCACGTGTCTTCGTATATGTATGCCTGAAGAGCGGCGCCGGTCGGATCGCTGCCCGCCTTCTCCAAGTCTTTCTGCATCAGGGTGGTGAACCGGGAGAGAGAGGCATCCATATTGCCCTGTTGCATTGAACGCTTGGATGAAAATATGCCAGTTTTGGCAAATTGCATTATACCGGCCATAAGTACACCGGCAATAACCAAACCAACAAGCAATTCTGTTAAAGAAACTCCATCTTGACTCCCGTTAAGACGTAAGGGCCAAAAATCTTTAGCGCCACCAAGTTTCATTCTGAATCTTCCCCTTTCTCCTGTATCTGATCCTGATATTTATATTCGCATAACCTGCCGTCCGCTTCTTTTATAATTGAGTTCAACTTGTTTTTTAAACTATCATCATTGATGTTCTCGATCTCACTTGTCGCTTCCTTAATTATCCTTCTAAATAATTCGGCATCTTCAAGCATCGTATCCCTCAGAGAGCTCAACGCTTCCGAGACTTCAGAAAGATAATCGTTTTTTCGCAGGTAAGATTCCATTCGAAGATCCCTTTCCGAATATCTGCTTATCAACATTTTAAGCTTGTATGCCGGACCGCATATTCTGTGGCTGAATAGTATGCTTACATAGGAAACTATCAGCGCAACAAGAACGAATAAAAGCCATTTTCCTGAATTTATTTCTATCAGAGAGATCAGTGCATTTTGATGGGCCTCAAGCGAATAATCCGAAAACATTGTAGCCATAGGGTTGACATATAAAACAAGGATTATCAAAATCAGGAAAAGAAAAGAATGTATAAGTATTTCAAAGGCAATCTGAAACTGAGTAACTGCATCAATAAATTTTTTCCTGCGCTTATCTTTAAAAAGGAAGTAATGAAATCGTTTTAAAATGCTCATAATTGCACCCCTTTAAAAATTGTAAAAGGTTAACAGGGCCGCAGGTAAAAAAGAAAAGTGCCGGAATCTCCTGTCAGCGCATCCCATTCTTTTACCCGGAACTCTAGTCCCAAAACACTGCCTCTCTGCATCGTCCTCTCAAAGCTTGGGCACAAAAAAGATGCCAGGCCGGAGATAACTTCGCTTTGAGCCACAAACATCAGGCACTGGCAGGTTTTCTCGAAATTTTTCAAATACCGGAAAATCTGCTCATGGTCTAGAGATTCGTAAAGAACTGAGTTTTTAAAAATAAGCTTCTGTGGGAAGCTGATCTTTTCGGCTAAAATGCAGGCGGTCTGATATGCATTTTCTTCGATGCTGGAGATTATTTTATCAGGGAAAATACCCTTTAAATTAAAAGTGTGGGCGGTCAATCTTACCGCTTCTGAGCCCTCTTTTGTAAGAGGCTTATTGATGTTTTCAAATTCGTCTCCGGCAACCGATTGGCCGCTGCTGAAAAGCATAAGTTTTTTATTGCTGAACATTGCATTATTTTAGCATATAATTCGTTTTTTGAAATTTAAATTTCTTTTTTTGTTAAGAAAGAGAATTATATTTTATGGCAAAAATTAAATAAGTTGATATGATTATTCCAATTGAAATATTCTTTAAATACATAATTTTAGCTATAGACCGGATTTTATGAAAAGGATCGGTTCTTCTCTAAAAACATTAAGGGGCATAGGGTTTACTGATCTTGTAGTATCGCTAGTTGTTGCCTCGATAATGGCAATTATTTTCTATAACGTGTATTCCAGATTGCAGATCTCCAAAAAGGAAAAATCCGTTGATTTGTATATGGAGCAAAATACCGATAAGGCCATGAAATCGATAATCGAGGACGTTACAAATTCCCTTATGTACGGCTCATGGTGCAGCAGAAACAGACTGATACAAGTAAAGGACGGCGGAACCGGTTCAAGCGACGAAATGACAATTCTTACCGGCCTTCCTTCAAGCGCAGAGACACTGAAAGAGGATATGATTCCTGACACTTATGAAATTCCGGTCAACATTAAGAATGATTATACCGCTGATCAGAAACTTGCCATTTGTGACGAAACGGATATTGAATGGTTCACCGTAAAAGGAATCGATCCCGATAAGGATAGGTTCATATCTTTTATTAGGCCATTCATGGTCAATAATGAACCTCCATTTACCAAAATATTTCTGAAAGATGCCGTTGTCGGAGCATTTGAAAAGGTATCATACTTTATCCATTCCTCATCGGACAGGAAAACGGCCATTTACAGAAAAACATTTGGCTCAAACAATGCCGAGCTCCTCGCCCGTGGAATAGAAAACCTTCAGGTTGAATTCACCAAAGAAGATGCTTCTACATCATCTTCTGAGCCTTTTATCCCCCCTGAAACGCGACAGGTTAAAATATCGCTTATTGCAATATCCGAAAAAGAAGATGAATCATATTCCGGTTTTCATTCTTTGACCGGGTTCCCGGACGGGCATAAGAGACTTAAAGTGACTGCAAACATTTCCTTCTTTCCACTGGATAGAAGATTCTTGGACGGCATATCCTATAAAATTTCATGGGATGCTAAAACCGGCAAACCCAAACCGGCTTTTTTCAAAAACACTCAATAGAGAAGGTTCTATGTTATGTTAAGTCATCTAAATCAGGCTACCTCGGGCAAGAAAGGCAGTATCTCTTTGATACTAATACTGGTGTTTCTGGTCGGTCTTATCTATTACTCCCTACGTGCGGACAAAGGAAATGAAAAAGGTATTAAAAGTATTGAAGTCGCAACTGAAAACGCATATCTTGATAATAATGTGATTGCACTTAAAATATTTCTAAAAATAGAAGACAAAGAAATATCCCTGCAGGAAAACGAAACGCTAAAATTCAAGATTAACGGTTATATCGCATCGGTGATACGTGGAAACGACATGCCCACGGAAAACGGCGTTTACAGAAGTTTTCTGGTTGAAACATTTAAGGAAAAATCACCGGATGATGTCTATCAATATCTTTTCGCGGGAATACCTGTTGCAAACATTTATAATTACCATCTGATTCATAGAAAAAGTAAAACAATGTGAGGAAAGAAATGACTCAAGAAAAAAATATTTGGAGGAGAAAAAAGAAATTTATAAACCCCAG
>CAYYBZ010000006.1:16602-21755 GCA_964470285.1 uncultured Oligoflexia bacterium | reverse complement strand
GCGCATGCAGACTCGACTCTTGTAGCGGGAATTCCGCGCAGCCCCATATAGTCCGACATCAATGAAGCTATATGTTCCTGACCGGTGAAAAGGCCGGGTGACATTGATCCTATGTACATTGAATCGATACGGTCAACTTCGGCATCTTCAATTGCCAAAAGAGCCGTTTGCGCGAATAAATCCCTTATTGATTTATCCCACAGCTCTCCCCATTTTGTAATGCCTACTCCGATAATTGCTACATCTCTCATAATTAAATCTCCTTGAAATTAAGCCTTTGATTTCTTAATCTTCTTTCTGAATTTCGCATACATGCCGTATTCGACGTATTTTTTATTGTTGTTTAGCTGATCCCATGTTTTTCTTGCTGCATCTCTTACCTTGTTTATTCTGTCGGTAACCTTAAAAATAAAGCCGTCCGAGCCTGCTCCGGAGCCGTAAGAGACCATAAGAATTTTATCTGAGGGTTTTGCCTCGTCGAGAATTGCTGTTAATCCTAAAGGCGATGCACCGGAATATGTGTTGCCTAATTTGGGCGCAAGCCATCCGGTTTCCATCTGTTCCTTTTTAAATCCTAGCATTTTCCCGACGCGCATCGGGAACTTGCCGTTTGGCTGATGAAAAACCGCATAGCGAAAATCTTCGGGTTTCATTTTTGCCTTTTCCATTATCGCCGTAGCCGCACCCGTTACGTGTTTGAAATATGCCGGTTCTCCGGTATATCTGCCCGCATGACCGGGATAGAACTGGTATTCCCTTCTCCAGAAATCCGGGGTGTCGGTCATGAATGAATTTGTGTGAAGCACTTCTGCTATAATTTTATCTTTGTCGCTTCCGAAAATGAACGAAGCCGCTCCGGCTGCAGTGGAGTATTCAAGGGCATCACCCGGCGCCCCCTGAGAAGTATCACCTCCGACTGCAAGCGCGTATTTTACCTCTCCGGCTTTGACAAGTCCGATTGAAATAAACATGCCTTCCGATCCGGCCTTGCACGCGAATTCAAGGTCCGCGCAGTGGCAGAAAGGAACGGCACCTATAGCTTCTGCAAGTACGGTTCCGGACGGTTTAACGGCGTAAGGATGTGATTCAGAGCCTATGTAAACGGATCCGATATCGACGGGATTTATCCCGGCCCTTTTGATTGCATTCTTAGAGGCCTCAACCGACATTGTGATTGTGTCCTGATCCGGAGAAGGAATTGATTTTTCCTCCAGCATGAGACCCTTTTTATAACTCGGCGCATCAGCACCCCACACTTTTGCTATCTCTTCGACTTTGATTCTGTGCCTGGGAATATAAGCGCCATAACCAACGATTCCTGTCATAATAACGCTCCCTTAAGAAAAAGGTTTGCTAAAAAGTGCTATTTAACTATCAGCAATTTTTCAGGAAGGCAATACTAATTTATATATCAGAAAGATTAGAATATATTCGGGAAGAAACGATACAGGGTAATGAATAAAAAAAAAGGGGAAGGCTTTTAACCTTCCCCTTAAATTATTCTAAAAGTAAACTAATTTCCCCTTTTTTTACTGGCAGGGGCCTCCCCAGTAATCGGTGAGATACCAGAACGATTTTTCCTTGGCTATCATATGCTCTCCGGTGATGTCTCTTCCGTCAACGATATTAACTCTTAACTTCTGGCCGATGAGGAAATAATCCTGGGCGCATCCGTAATCCCAGAAAAGCAGATACCAGTATCTCTTTGAATTTAGAAATACCGGCCAGGCTATTAAAGGTACCATGCCGTTATTGATTGATCCGAAAATTTCCAATGAGACAAATGCATTAGGATCTGTTCCCATATCTTCATTAAACTCTACAAGGAATGCCAGATTGTCACCCCAGGGTGTGCTTGTTACAACATCGAAAAACGTGACATACGGCTGACCGGGTACTGAAACCTGACCCCATGTATTTGTAGAGCCGGTTGTAAACTGAAAGATTCTTGCCTGATTAAGTGATGTACCGTTTTGAGATTTTAAGTTCTGAGAGATTGTCACCATATATGACTTATTCGGTTGCCACTGATTTCCCGAAAGATTGGGAATAAACTCTATTGTCATATTACCGTTTGCAAGATTAATCAGTCCGTTTACCTGCTGACGGTCAGCCAGTGATTCATCACCGTTTTCTCCCATTTCTTCTACCTTGAAATTATCAGGATTAAGGGCTGAATTGCGATCAACAGGCATAGTGAAGCTTACCCTTAAAGGTTGTTCAAGTGGAACGTTTCTATCGCCCTGAGCGGGCTCGGTTCTATCAACCATGAACGGTGTATTTCTGTCCCATTGCCTGTCCTGGGCATTTTCATCACCGCAGCTAAATGTTCCAATTAATGCAAGGGCTAAAACAACCCCGATTATTGATTTTGGCAGCCTTTTCATTTCTAAGTCTCCTTTATTATTAGTATTCTAAATTTTATCATCTTTCACAGTATTACTAAGCAATGGGTATGCCAGATTCTATGCTTTGTAAGACCTTAATATTAAAGAATAAAGCATTTGTCAAGATGCGTTAATAACTGCCCTGATAAGGAAATTCTTGTCTCAGCGGCAATAATCAAATAAAACACAATCATATCAATGTGTTAAATCATGAAAAAATTGCGAAATTTTGTCCCAGCTTAAGGGACATTGTTCGGAAAAAATAAGATTATTTGCAAAAATACTAATAATTATTAAGATTTTTTTATTTCATGTATGGCGCCTAGTACAGGCAGGCCGGAGAGTTTTTCGAGTTCGGTGACAGAAGAAATAATCGGATTGAAGGTTAAATAATAAAAACAAAAAGTCGCAATTACCAGAAATGAAATTAAAAGTCCTATTAGTATGGCTTTTCTTAAGGCCGTAAATGCAAAAATCTTTTTAGATTTGGTTGGCGGTTCAATGATATTGACCGAGTAAGAATAAGGCAGTTTGACTGTTTCTCCCGGCGTATCGCTTTCTATCCGCCCAAGAAGGTCCAATCTTTTTAAGTTTTTTTCAATATTTTCCTCAATGTGAACCAGTCTTTCAAGATTGTCTTTTAAGGTTTTTTCAGATTGTTGTGCTAATTCAAGTTTTTGAAGAGCTTCACTTTTCCTGTCCATAAGAATTTCAATCTGTGAATTTAAATCCTTTGCCTTGGCTCTGAATATCTTCAACTTAGGATCGGCAGTTTTGAAAGAATTTATTTTTGTTTCTATCATGGCCAGCTGGTTTTGTTTTGGCTCTATCTCATCTTCAATCTTTATAAGTTCGTTTTCATATTTTTTCGCAAGTTTTTCCGTATCTTCGTCATTGATAGAGTTCAACTCTTCTTCAAGCCTGATTTTATCGTTGTTATCAGATTCGATCTGGCTTTGAAGTCTTTTACGTTCAATCGGTATTTCAATTATGGGAATTTTCCCCAGTACATCTCTTAAGCCGTCACACGCTTTTCTTAAATGGCGCTGTAATCTGGAGTTAACGGTATCATGTGAAATAACCCTGAATATATTTCTACCTTCATCCACAATCTCAAAATTATCCGTAAAATATGACGCTTCGCTTGGGGAGAAGATTTTTGTGTCCGAAAGTGTATTAAGCAAAATCTTTTTAGTGTCTTTTTCTTCTAAAAGGGCGGGATTCTCACCGGTGAATTGAATTTTAAAAGTAGATGAATAATTACCCGGAAATAAATAGTAAAAAAGAAGGGCCAAAAGCGGAACCGCAATTACAATAAGCGAATATATCTTGATGTTTTTTTTGAGTATATCCTTGAATTTATTCAAATCCGGTTTGGCAATCTTCATATATTCGGAAAGCTTAGCATAAAAATGATAAAAACTAAATTTAGCTAAATTTCCCAGTCTATAAAAAACTTTCAATTTTTATCGCATACGATACGGAAGTCTTCTACTAAAGGGGAAAAGCCCTTGGTCCATGTTATCATGGAGGAGGGGGCCAAGGGCTTTTCTGAGGGTTTAAAACTGACTCTTGGGGTAAGCCAGTAAGTGCAGTTATAGATAAAGCAAGCACTGTGCCATAAAATCCTGAAAATGAGACCTGTAACTAACCGAAATAACGTTCGTATTTGATTAACAAAAAAAGAGGTCATTTTTAAGGCTTAAATACTGTGTAAAAATGTCAAAGACAGAGGAAATGTTTGCGCAAGCTTTACGTAAGCTGCTGAATTCTATGCGGGATTTAATGCCTTTTTCTTATCATTGTAAGGACAACAAAAGTTACCGAGAATATTACACATAAGTAGGCAAAAACGTTACCTATAATTATGTAGATTGAGCTTATTCTTTTTATGTGAATTGTGTTTGAAAGCACAACTGTATCGCCGAGACCTGTTTTCTTCAATATCCTACCCACGGGATCTATGAAGGCCGTAATTCCGGTGTTGGCCGCTCTTACAAGGTTTACTCTTCCCTCAACCGCTCTAAAGCGCGACATTTCAAAATGCTGGTATGGGCCGGAGGCTTTGCCGAACCATCCGTCATTAGTAATGTTAACAAGAAAATCGGCGCCGTTTTTTACAAACTCTCGTGAAAGCATGGGAAAAATGGCTTCAAAGCATATAAGAACTCCGAATTTGTTATTGCCCAGTTCAAATAGCTTTATCTCTTCGCCGGTTTCGAAATCCCCTGCAACCGGGGGGATTATTTTTCTTAAGAAGGGAAGATACTTTTCATACAGAACATGTTCTGAAAACGGAACAAGATGAATTTTATCAAACCTACCCAGAATCTTTCCGTCCGAATCGGCATAAAAGGCCGAGTTGTACGAGTTGATCTTAAGCTTAAGAGTTCTTTCATAAGCCGTACTTCCTATTAAAAATTTTGATGAGTAACCCGGTCCTTTAAGGCTTTTTATATATTTATCACGGTTTATGTTAATACTGTATGGGAGGGCAGCTTCCGGCCAGACTACTAAAGATGAATTATTGTCCTTGGCGTGCAATGAGAGCTTCCGGTATTTCTGAATAATAGACTTGGAGTATTTTGAGTTCCATTTTTGATCCTGTGAAACGTTTCCCTGAACCAGTGTGATTTTTTCTTCAGCTGCAGAGGGTTTTTTATCTATCTGATTAATTCTTATAAAACCGTATACCAGGCATACTAAAAGAATTGATAAGGAAAGAGCACATTCTTTTAAAGGAAAAGAGCGTTTCTTGAGCCGGAA